>CAZHDX010000124.1:0-4324 GCA_964531195.1 uncultured Nitrosopumilaceae archaeon | reverse complement strand
GATGGCGGGTGTTACTGCTCTTCAAGATGCTCACGCTCAATTTGGTCCGTTAAACAAATTGGCTGATCCTAATGCAACAAGTGAAATTCATTGTGCTCAACCATTGAAACCTCCAGGAGCCGGATCATTTGGAGGGTCTAATGCACCATGTATTGATCCTGGTGACACTACTTTCATGTATGCAGCAGCTGTCTTTGTAATGATAATGACTCCGGGTGGAGTAGGTTTCTTGTATGGTGGTATGACAAGAAGAAAGAATGCTTTAACAGTAATTTTACAAAACTTTATGGTATATTCGATAGTCAGTATTCAATGGGTTGTGTGGGGATATTCGATAATGTTCGGTCCAAGTGCTGATTCGTTTGGTTTCATTGGTAACTTTGAATGGCTTGGTCTGAATAATGTAGCACATAATGCACCAGCAGATGTTTACGCTCCAACGATACCACATTTGGCATATGTTATGTTCCAGCTTATGTTTGCAGCTATTACTCCAGCATTAGCAATCGCAGGTTATGCAGACAGAGTAAAGATGAGTGCTTTTATGATACACGTTGTACTATGGACAACATTCATTTATGATGTTGCAGGCCATGCAAACTGGTCTTTGGGTAGTCAAGGAACTGCCCCAGGATGGTTATTCAGCATAGGTGCATTAGACTTTGCAGGAGGTACAGTCATTCATATTACTTCAGGTTTTGCAGGATTGGCTACTGCAATGTTCTTAGGGAGGAGAATAGGTTATGGTAAGGCGCCATTTGAACCACATTCAATTCCTTTAGTTATGTTAGGTGCGACTCTACTTTGGTTTGGATGGTTCGGTTTCAATCCAGGAAGTGCTGGATTTGCAGGTTTCTTAGAAACTCAAGCCTTCCAAAATACAAACATAGCAACAGCAGTTGCTGCAATGTGGTGGGTATTTCTTGCATGGGCACATACAGGAAAGACTAGTGCAATGGGTGCATCAGCTGGTGCTGTAGCTGGATTAGTTGCAATTACGCCAGCCTCGGGATTTATAGGAACATACGCTTCAATTATAGTAGGGTTTGCCTGCGCGACAGTCTGCTTTTATTGTTTGATAATAAAGAATAGGCGAAGGATAGATGATGCATTAGATACATGGCCAGTTCACGGAATGGGTGGAGTCGTTGGAGCACTCTTGACAGGTACCTTTGCTGAAAAACGTATAAATCCATATGGACATGATGGATTGTTCTTTGGCAATCCATATGCATTAGTTCAGAATGCTATAGGCGCAGGATTTGCAGCAACATGGGCTTTTGGCATTACACTTCTGATCTGGAAGATACAAGATGTGATTTGGCCAGGAGGTGTAAGAGTTACACCAAAAGAAGAAGAGATAGGCTTAGATATTTCACAAGTAGGAGAACGTGCCTACAACATGAGTGAAACTTAGAAGAATATTTTTTATTCTAATAAATTTTTTACCTTTATACTTTAATAAAAAATTTTGTTAGATTTTATTTTATAATTTTTTGAGATTTTCTTTTTTCTCAATTTGAGAAAGGGTAAAAAAGAGTCGAATTTATCCTTAGTAAATATGGTTGATAGATGGTTAGTTTTTGTAATATTAGAATTTGTAAGTGCAGCTATCGGATTTATATGGGGATTTTTTGCAAATAGTCCTATTTTCATGTATGTCGGGGGTTTTTTCTTTTCATTAGGAGTCTTTGCCGCTACAAGATGGGGTTTTGATAAATGGAAGAAAAAACAAAAACCACGAAAATCAAAAAAATAAAAAAATTAATCACAAAATGAAGTATTTGATTTCTAAAGTATTCATAAATTAGTATGTTTATATCAATCACAAACTGGTAATACGGCATAGAAAATTGTCTGCAAGCCGATCAATAAAATGGGGAAGAAAGAAAAGATATGCTATTGCAATAATAGTTGCAATAATTGGTGTGTCTATTGCATCTTATTTATCCACAGAAAACCATTCATATAAAAATATTAAAGAATGGAATTTTGATTCTTATAAAAATAATACTATTCCTGAAGGATTCTCATATTTTCAGACTGATGTGCAACAAGATTCTTGGATTGTGAAATCTGATTCCACAGCACCGTCCGCACCAAACGTACTTGCTAAACTAACTAATAATGATACATCAGTCTACCATATTCAGTTAATGCCTGATGATATTCAAAGCACAAATTATGAAGCAAGTGTTCAATTTAAAATCAACTCTACAGAAAAATCACAAGCAGCTGGATTAATATTCCGTCTCGTTGACACTAAACAATATTTTGTTTTGGTAGCTGATAGTGCAAATAAAACGTTTTCTCTATGTAGAGCAGAGCCTGGAAAGCTTCTTTGTTTGGTAGATAAACAAGTGGATATTACTCCAAATAAATGGCATACTATAACTGCTAGTGTATCTGCGCAAGCTATAGGTGGTTATTTTGATGGAAAGCTGCTTATACAAAGATATGATCAACATTATCTGAATGGGCAACTTGGCTTATGGACAAAAAAAGACACGGAAGCTTTTTTTGATAATCTAAAAATAAATTACTAGGTTAATAATTGATTAAATTAGTAAAATTCAAATTTTATTTTTTATTGAATATACTGTCTATGATAAACTTGGCAAATAAAAAAATTCCAAGTATTAACGAGAGATATTGAATGATTAATAATGTATCCGATAAATCTTGATCATACAAAACCTCGAATGATATTAATCTATGGTCCAAAGAAATATGAAATGCTTGGATGAAACCAGCTGTTATTAGTAAAACTATGGCTATTTTCAGAATAACGTTTTTCAATATTTCTTAAAAGAACATATTTCAATAAAAAATTTCTATTTCGCAATTGCTTCAAGTACACTGATTTGTTCTTCACTTCTCTTAAATGAATGTGGTATGATTTGATTGTAGTTAAGAAAAATGATTTGAGTATGTGATGGATCCTACTATTTTTTTCTACTGTGTACGCATTTGGATGTTTGCACAGATCTATTTTTTTGGAGACTATTTCGATTGATATCTTATGATACTAAGTCTTAAAATGAAAAGGGGGGGATTTTTAAATCACTTGCCACGGTCTTGTTGCAAAAGTTACCACGTAACCGACTCCAATTATTATTGATTGATAAGCCACATTTGTATATGGGATTGGCTTTACAATTGGATCGCCAGTGACAACTACTGTCTGTCCTGGACCAAGTCCTGGACCTATACTTGCAACGTTAAGCTGAGTATGCATGTGATATACAGCTGGTTCTAGAGCCCTGATTGTTAGTGTGTAAGGAATAACTGCATTTCCTGGAATGTCAATGACGTTACCAGGTGGGTCTCTTGCAACAATCTCCCATCTATTGCCTGCATTAGGAGAGTCACCATATACAGTATACCAACCTCTCAAATCTCTCTGCACCAAGCTAACAAATTTGCCTGATACCGTAAGAGTGTCACCAGTATGAACAGATTGCTTCGACCAAGTCTCATCATCTATTCTTACAAAACGACTTTGAAGTTGCGCCTGTACACCATGTGCTTCTGCTTGTTGGAACATTTGAGCCAAAGATGGTCCAATTACTCCAAGTGCCACAATTACACCAAGTGCTGCTACGGTTAATTTCTTATTTACCATATCACGTAACTAATCCATCAGAGAAAGAACAATGATATATGTTTTACCCTGACGCTATTGAATTTAGCCATAAAACAATGATAATCACCAATGATAATCATAGAATATCTAATTTTTTTATATCTAAATTGTGCACATTATTTAGAGCAAATATGTTATAATTTCTTGGAAAGTATGATAATAGTATAATAATAATATAAAAAATATGCCAAGTTTTATTTTCAGAGTTTATATATGAGATTTCCAATCAATGGAACATGGCACAAATGCCTGCACTGATTCCAAAAGAAGTCGAGATCCAGAGATTGAAGAAGATCTGGTTAATCGTCATCGCAATGGGATCTATCGCTGCTTCAGTGGAAGTAGACAATTTCGTTGATGGTTCACTCCATCAGACATCTATCAGAGATAGTGCATTTACACCAGCACACTGGTGGTTATACAGCCACTTTATTGCTCTCCCATTAGGTTGGGCATCAGTCTCAATGTATGACAGAAAAGTACCTATCCTGAGAGGTCCAAACAACTCTATGAACACCGGTCTTAAAATGACTATTCTTGGTTATTTGGCAACGATGTTCACAATAGGTGTAAACGAAATGTGGCACTTTTGGTATGTAGAAGAGATATTTGCAGTACCAAATCACTGGATGTTTAACATGGGTGTCGTCGTTGCTTTCATGGGCGCACTTGCCTATG
>CAZHDX010000123.1:0-4364 GCA_964531195.1 uncultured Nitrosopumilaceae archaeon | reverse complement strand
TAATCCAATGGATGCAAGAATGATTACAGAAGTAGCAGTCAATAGCTCTAGTCTTGCAAAAGTTCCACCTGCATATGCTCCAACTATACCAATAATGAGAGCAAAAACGGTCATTTCGTTTTTGATACCTAGTGGTAAAGATTTCTGATCTCCCCATTTTTTTCTAAAAATAAGCCAAATCCCAATACCTGCAAATAACATCAAGACTGAAAAATATGTAAAGTTTTGAGTGATGGTTGGTGTCGCATGTTCAGCGATAGAATCTACCAGAGGATCTTCTGATGTAAGAAAGGGGTTTATTGCATTAAGATAACGAAAACTTGGCAGATGAAGAACGTTTGATGAAATTATTGCCAAGCCAGCAAGAATTGATCCTCCAAGAATTGCCAAACTGTTCCGCAGTCTTGTTTTTTCTGAACTAAATTTTTGGATAAATATGAACACCACTAAAAATATGGTTGGTCCGATTAGAGCAAATCCACGTATTCCTAGTACAAAACTAATTCCAGGTCGAGCAAAACCCCCTGATACTGCCAAGGTAACAGCCGCAAAGAGAGGTATTGCCCAAAGCAAGAATTTGTGATCTTTTCGGATAAATGGAAGTGCAATAATGAATAAAGCTAATGGCATAAGGAAGAATTCCACTCCTCCCCATGAGGCAAACCCAATAGCTAAAAAAAGTCCTCCACCGATTAATTTTCCAAAAGCAATTTTACGGTTTTGCGATTTTAATCCGCTAAGAAATAGGTAGATTCCCAAAATACCATAAAAAAGACCCAAAGGTTCGGATTTGAACCAGCCAATTGTACCTCTAACAATTATTGGTGGAGATAAAGCGAAAAATAAAGAGGCAAAAAGACCAGCGGTTGTTCCTCCTATTACTCGTACAAGAGCAAATACAACTATTGCTGTAAGTGAACCAAAGACAACAGGAAATATTATTGTAAAATCATATAGACTAGAACCCGCTCCGAATATTTTGTAAAGAAAAGCAGCGGTCACGTGGAGTGGAACTTGTGACGTAGAAAAAACATCTCTGCCATCTGGATACCAACTCATAGTGTCATGCCAATTAACATAGGCATTTACCCCGTTATCTAAGAGATATTGAGTTGCTCTATAATTAAAAAAAGGATCAAATTCATTTAATTGAAAACCATAATCAGCTGCCTGAGAACGAACGATTGTAGATATTGAAAAAGATATTGCTAAAATACCTATAATTAAAAGATGATGCAAGTGAAACTCGAACTTGCCAATCTTAAATAATTTTAAGTCTGAAATCAACTAAAAAAGATGAAATTTACTCCGCTTATTACTCTTTTGTAAGAATTTGTACATCGCAAGAAGTTACTAGATCTTTGAATTCTTTTGCATCCAAATCACTGCCAACAATTGCACCATAATGCATGGGAATTGCTAATTTTGGTTTTATTTTTTCTACGGCCTTTGCTGCTTCTTTTGCGGTCATAACATAAGTACCGCTTACCGGAACTAGTAAGACATCTGGTTTGAGATTATCCATTTCCTGGATAAGATCAGAATCACCAGTATGATAAATTGTTGTTCCAGCAATATTAATGAAAAAGCCAATTTTGTTATCTTCTTTTGGATGAAAAGGCTTGTTTGTATCAGGATTGATTTTGTCAATATTGTATGCGCGAATTGCTTTGATTTTAATACTGTTTATTGTTAGTTCTTCTCCTGGAGATAGACTAATTTTTTCTTTTGAAGGAATTGTATCAAGCTGACTCATACATTCTTTTGCCGCAATGATCACAGTATTAGGGGATGAAATTTTTTTTAGATCATCCA
This sequence comes from uncultured Nitrosopumilaceae archaeon, assembly GCA_964531195.1. Lineage (GTDB taxonomy): Archaea > Thermoproteota > Nitrososphaeria > Nitrososphaerales > Nitrosopumilaceae > TA-20. Next base: position 2,549 of record CAZHDX010000123.1, on the reverse strand, counting down.
AACTCATATGATCAAAATGATTATGTGATATCAGTATAATATCGGGATGTACAGATTTTGATAATTTGTACGGATCTATACATATGATAAGTGATTTTTCTATTGTAAACGAATCATGACCATAGCGTTTTATTATAATTCCATTATATTCAAACATAATTTAGATAATATTTTTGTCAAAGTTAAATTTTGCTCGGTTCGAGGGTAATCCTATCGCTTGCAAGAGAAACAACAGTACCATACTTTTTCACCCTTTTTTTTAATTCACTATCTACCGTTGCTATAATTCCATGATTTTTTTTTACGTAGGAAACCAAAGCGTCATCAACATTCTTTCCAGACAGAAGAATTTTTTTAAAATCTTTTATTATTTCTAAGGCATTAATTGCAGAAGTTTTTTTTTAAGATTGTTACCTTTTGAAAGTTTTTCAAGCTCGCTTATAACCATGTCAGGTACAATAAAATCAACTGTTCCTATCTCAGTATCAAGATTTGAAATATTTTTAATGTTTTTAGATGCAAGAAGCATTAAAAAACTAGTATCACAGATAACCTTAACCAACTATTACACCTGCTCCAATTAATCTCCATCTTTCTTGAATTCTTCTACTAATTGCTACTCTACCTTCTTCAAAAAGGCAGACAGGTCTTTTGAACTGCACATCAACTCTTGCACCTTTCACACTAGTCACCTTTGAGAGTACTGGCGCAGTCCCAATACTCAATCGTAACGATTCACCCACTTGTACGGATGCAACTTTGATTTCATCAACAGAACCAACAGCAGTATCAAAGAGATTTATTTCAATTTTTGCAGTGGAAGAATTTTCTGGGAGAGTGTCTGGTTTTCCAATTACAGAACCGATTAATGAATCACTTCTTGTCATTGAAGGATCCAGTTTTGTACCTATTGCAACTAAACCACCAGGTTTAACTTCATCTACAATTCCGGCTCCTGTACCAAGTGATGAGATTTCTGTTATGATAGGATCGTAGTTTCCGTTTTTTTCATTAATAAGACCAGGTTTTATTTCAATTTCATCGCCTACTTTGAAAGAACCTTGAGTAACGCTTCCACCTATAACGCCTCCCTTTATGCTCTTTATTTTGGTGCCAGGCTTGTTAACATCAAATGATCTTAATACATGCATTACTGTTGATTTAGTTTCCTCTCTCTGTGGAGTTTCAATTGAAGATTCAATTGCTCCAATCAAAGCATCAATGTTTAATTTTGATTGAGCAGAGATTGGAATAATTGGCGCTTTGGCAGCATTAGTGCCCTTAACAAATTTTGTAATGCTTGAATAGTTTTCCATTGCCTCTTCGTATGAAACCAGATCTGCTTTATTTTGTGCAATCACAATCTGCTGGATTCCTAGCGTTTGTAACGCTAATACGTGTTCTTTTGTTTGTGGTTGTGGAACCTTTTCATTTGCTGCAACTACAAGCAAAGCTCCATCAATTAATGCAGAACCAGAAAGCATGTTTGCCATTAAACTTTCATGACCTGGACTATCTACAAAACTCACTACTCTTGTCAATTCGCTTTCTTTTCCACAATTGTTACAAGTTGGTGTAACTGAGTATCCTGTCGGTGGTTCACAGTTTTTGCATTTATAAAATGCGGCATCTGCATAACCAACTCGAATAGTGATACCTCGTTTTAGCTCCTCACTATGAGCACTAGTCCAAATTCCAGTAAGGGCTTGAATAAGAGTTGTCTTTCCGTGATCAACATGTCCAGCAGTACCTATGTTAACACATGGTTGATGACCATATTTTTTAACGTACCAATCAGGAAGATTTTCTTTCCAGTGCACAATCAAGTTTTTAAAATCGCCTATGTTAACTTATGCCTTTTTTGATTTATCAGATGTTTCCTTTTTTTCCTCAGAAGCTTCTGGTGCAGAATCTAACTTTAGTTCTCCATCTAAAGAACAATTTATCTGATATACATCTTCGGTGATAGTATTTCCTCTAATAGTTTTTCGAAAGCGTTGACCTTTTTCAGCATCACAAAGACCAACCCCTTTTGAAAGCATTATATATTTTCTAACTCCGCCGTGAATGTCTTCTCTCATAGGAACTCCAGACTTGTCACTCCCTCCCGTAATTCGGATCTTACCAGCTTGGCCTACAATTGCTGCATCTAATTCATTTCCTATTTGAAGACCCAAGAGTGGACTTGCATCTCTTTCTTTTAGTTCCCTTGTAGTGGATTTTCCTTTTTTATCAGATATAGTGATCTTAAATGTAGCCAAGCATTTTGCAAAAGTCTTGAAACTATTAATTAATCTTTGTACCCAAATCTTTTAAAATTATTAATTGCGAATTTTAGTATGCCAGAAGAAATCAAGTGTCCTAAATGTGAAAACATTATGATCTCAATGCAAGCATGTCATATGATTTGTACAAACTGTGGAGCACATCTTGATTGTTCTGACAAAGGTTCGTTTTGGTGATATATCTAAAATCCCGGTCTATCAGGATTAAAATTGTCTATCATAATTCCTATTTTTTCTTTAATTATTCTTAGTTAATCTTCATAT
>CAZHDX010000122.1:0-4365 GCA_964531195.1 uncultured Nitrosopumilaceae archaeon | reverse complement strand
ATACTTGTTCGACCAGCGATTGCTCTTTCTCTTGCACTTCTCCTCTATTCACTATGTCTACAAAAAAAACCGCCGCGTACAGCGAATCGTCCATCCGTGTTTTAAAAGGATTGGAACCCGTCAAGCAACGTCCCGGGATGTACACACGCACTGAAAACCCGCTACACATTATTCAAGAAGTCATCGACAACTCGTCTGACGAAGCCTTGGGTGGCTACTGCAAGAATATTGTCGTCACACAACATGCCGACGGCAGCGTGACGGTTGAGGACGATGGTCGCGGCATTCCAGTTGGATTCCACCCAGAAAAAAAAGTTCCTAAATTTGAAATTGTTTTTAAATGCAATAGAAATTGAGATTCTTATTGCTAGAGGAATAAAAAGTGGAAACTCGGGAATGGCTGTTGTTCCAGTTATCTGAACTGTGCCAGTTTTAGGGGGAATCAATCCAATCCAGACATGGGTACCGTTATTGTGAGCAACTGTGTAAAGTGTTCCATTTCCGTTAATCTTTACCTGATAAGGACCCCACAAAAGTTCTCGTGGCAAAATAACGGTAACGTGTGCATTTGCCTTGTTTATATCAAAGCCATAGGCTTTTGCTGATTGATCAAAGGCATATGGCCCAACATCAGAAAGAGTCCTAATTCCAACTATGAAATTTTTATCTTGCCATTGAACATTTTGTAAAACCACTGGCTCGTTGATTATGTAATTCAAAATCATTCCTCCTCCGTGTTGACGCAGCCCGTGGTCACCAAGATAAATTGGCCTGTTGTTAGCCCAAATCATGTCAACTCCTTTTGGAAAGTAGAAATCTGTAAAAGTCGTATCTGATGGGGTAAAATAATTCCATTTCCAAACACCATCATCACGTGAAACAATGTTAGGGAGATCATATTTGATCATAGTTATGTCTCGTTGTGTGGGAGGAAACAAAATCGATTTAGTTCCCTTGTCTACACTAAAGTATTGTACTGAATTACCGTCTTGATCTATTACAGAAAGATTTGCCACTGTACCATTTATCATTTGTACTTGTACTGCAGTTTCATTATTTCCCTTGACATAATGTATTACATGGGCTGTGCCATTGTCATCAAGTGATACTTTGATGTCTTCTATTGGTTTTTCTCCTGTAGTAAGTTGCTGACCAAAGGCTTGTGTTGATGCAAGAAATATACAAGATGCCATTAAAATAAAAATTAATTTTCTCAAGTCCAATCTCTAATCTGATATGGTCACGTGAATCATTTTTGCTTCTTGATGAGGACAATCATTTTTGTCTCGCGGAAGATTTACTATTTTATCTGCCACATCCATTCCACTTGTTACCCTACCAAATACAGTATATTGTTTATCAAGAAAAGTGCTATCAGTTGTAACTATGAAAAATTGTGACCCTGCACTATTAGGATCCTGAGCACGAGCCATAGATACTATCCCGCGAAGGTGCGATTTAGGATTAAATTCTGCCTTTATGGTATAACCAGGACCACCCATGCCCCACCTGCCCTTGTCTGATTTTTTTGTATTGGGATCTCCTCCCTGAATCATAAATCCTGGAATGACCCTGTGAAACAATGTACCATCATAAAAGGAGCTTTTTGCAAGTTTGATGAAATTTCTAACCGTCTCGGGAGCATGGTCTGGCAACAGTTCAAAAACAATATTGCCAAAATTTGTTTCTAATGTTGCCTTGGACATTTTCTTCAAACTGAGTTATTTAATCATAAGAATCTTTCCTCAATTGAATTAATAATACAAAAGGTCGTTTGCAAATAATTAAACTAAATAATGAAATATTACAAAATTGTAGATAAAAAACTACAAGATTTAATTTTCAAAATGAAAATTTATGAACAGATAAAATCTTTGCAGGTCACTCTCTAGAAGATCACATAAAGATCTTCAATTTTGTTTGAAATTTAGAAATTTTTTTTATGTAATCAAAATTTTTTCTATTTTTTAAATATATGATAATATTACAAAAAAGATAGTAACAGTCTTATATAGAAGATCTGGAAAATACAAAACGTGAATCGCTCTACTCAAAGCACAAATATTAAACAAGCCATAAACTCGTTGCTTGACAAGGGCCTTACAGATAAACAAGATATCTATACCAAAGTGGTAGAAGAGCTCGGTGTTCCAAGACCAACAGTAAGGCGAGTAGCACGAGATCTACGAAATGAACTTTTACAAAAAATTCAGATTTTGCAGTCTGAGCTCCCGGCGCTAGGGTCAGATATTAAAGATAATGCTGACTAGCAAAATCTTTCCTTTTTATAACTTGATAATTTCCATTACTGTTATATCCTAGGAATTTTGTGGTAAAAACATGGGTCATGTTCCTACTATCGTGGTCGCTTGTCTAGCTTCTGCCCTTACAGGTTTGTTTTTCATACTACCTGATACATTACATTTTACCATGATCGTATTCATTACTGCTTCGTGGTTCCTTGTTGCAATATGCTGGCTTGCCCAAAAGAGTGCAGACTATATGCATAACATGGGTGGTTATGGTCATGAACACGAGGAAAAAAAAAAGCTGATCAACACTCATCATAATCAGCAGACTGTACAGGTAACTTCAAACCAAATAAAGCAAGCCAAAGTCGAGCTTGGTGCAGAATTAGATGAATTACATAGTACTCTAAAAGACAAAGACAATGAGATTGAAAACTTGAAAAATGAAATTGCTAATCTTCAAACTCTAGTGCAAATCGAAGCCCTTAAGACCGAGCTTGCAAATCTAAAGGCGTTAGCAGCAAAGGAAAAGAGAAAATAACTATTTGCAATGTGGACAGCTGTGTTTTCCATGGTTTTCTTTGCAGACAGGACAACTTATTGCACCGCCAAAATGACATTTGCAATGGCATCCATCATTTAGCTTCTCTTCAGATATCAATTGGTATTGACTAATCATACGTCATCTTAATATGTAACTTTTTTTGAAAAAAATTATGAAATACGTAATTGGTATGGGCATTGGACTGTTTTTGCTATTAATACCAAATCTTAGCCTAGTGTCACAAGGAGTCCAGTGGAATTCAAAACTAGTTGCAGACGATAACGTTGAATTACAAAAATCAATTGTATATATGCACATTCCAGCTGATAACAAACTCCCATTTGGTTCTGTTTGGGGAAAGGTGATAAACGGAGCTCCTGGATATCCAGTTGTAATTCAGATCTATCAAAATGGTAAACCAGTTCATTTTGCTCAGGTTGATGTAAAAAATGATGGTTCATACGACTATTACTTTAGAATTCGAGATGTAGAAGGCACCAAAGTAATCAATGTTTTTCAGGGAGATTACACTGTTGATATCTTCAAAACAGTATATACAACAACATCCACCTCAGCTTAAATTCCATTGAAGAATCAATTGTAAATTTTTATAATAAAGCGGGCTCGGAGGGCTTCGATCCCTCGACCTGTAACTTAGGAGGCTACCGCGCTATCCATGTTGCGCGTCAATAAGACTCTGCGCCACGAGCCCAGAAAAAAATCAGACCTTGAAACAATTTAAGCGTAATCAAGATTTGAGACAATCATTTGTCTTATTTGATTCCAAGTTGGATCATCTAGTTTATTCCATTTTTCATAATATACGACATCTTTCAAATCCAGTCGCGGAAGCCACCCTGATGTTTCTAGATCGGGCTTTTCTGCAAAATTTGAAACATGACCAAGACACAAGTAGGCTATAGGAACCACATGTTCTGGTATGTCTAGAATTTTTTTCAGGTCATCATTTGAAAGTATGCTGACCCAACCCAGCCCAATTCCCTCTGCTCTGGCAGCAAGCCAAAGATTTTGTATTGCACAACATACACTGTAAATTCCCGTTTCAGGAATACTTGATCTTCCTATCACAAAAGGACCAAATTTTGTAGGATCATATGTTACACAAACATTTACCGCTGAAGCCAAGATCCCCTCTAATCTTAAAGAAAGATATTGTGATCTCTTTGGATCCTCAATTAGAGTGGCAGAACGCTTTCTTTCATTATCAAACGAGTTTTTTACTTTTTTTCGAGTTTCAACGTCTTTTATAAGAATAAAATTCCATGGCTGAGAAAAGCCAACTGATGGTGCATGATGTGCGGCATTTAAAATTTTAGACAAAGTCATATCATCAATTGGTTCTGGAGTAAAATGAGATCTAACATCACGTCGTGAAAAAACTGCTTTGTAAAAACCATTTTTTTCTTCATCAGTGAAATTTCCATTCATAAAATATTCACTGTAAGCAATGCATATTATTCTTATTTTATCAAATTAAACGTTAATAACGCCTTCAGGAAGAGTCGTATTTTAACGGGCCGATCGTCTAGTTGGTTAGGATACCGCCCTGAC
>CAZHDX010000121.1:0-4442 GCA_964531195.1 uncultured Nitrosopumilaceae archaeon | reverse complement strand
TTTTTCATATTATGTAAGAAACATTCTACGATTAGTTGTATCATAGAATTAAGATTTTTTATATTAAAATTTTTACAGATGCAATTTCAAGTGAAAATCTTTTGCAACAAAGTATCTCATTTATTTATTTCTTGAATGCAAATTACAATATGAAATGAATTTACATCACCTACTTTACCTTTAACTTATGTTCATCTGTGCAAAGGATCTTTCAAAAAGGATTAAAGATCATAATTTAATTTTGGTTGATACGAGATCCTTTAATGACTATTCAAAAGTACACATACCTGGTTCCGTTAATTTAGATTTTTTTTACTATCACTGGTTTGATCCCAGCAAAGAAGGAATGAACTCATTTAATCACCAAATGAAAAAACTTTTTTCCATTTTAGGAATAACAAAGAAAAAAACAGTTGTATTTTATGATGATGTATCTGGAATGAGTGCAGCAAGAGGTGTATGGCTTTTGATTTATTTTTCACACACAAAAACTCTCATGCTTGATGGAGGAATAAAAAAATGGAAAAGTCTTGGATTGTCTCTAGAAATTAAAACAAATGGATTCAAGCCGGCTAAATTTTCAGGAAAAATTAACAATAATGTATTTGCAGGTTATGAGTACATCAAAAAAAATCTGAATAAAATAACACTTGTTGATGCAAGAACAAGTGAAGAATATGATGGTAAAGTAATCCGATCAGCAAGAAATGGTCACATTCCAAAAGCAATAAACATTGATTGGATCTCTAATATAGAAAAAGACGGTACTATGAAACAAAACAAAAATCTCTCCAAAATTTACAAATTTAACAAAGATCACGAAATAGTAACGTATTGTCAAGGTGGATATAGGGCTGCAAACTCTTTTCTAGCCCTAAAAAAACTAGGATTTCGAAAGGTCAAGGTATATGTTGGATCTTGGGGAGAATGGGGAAATAGATTAGATCTTCCTATAGAACAATGACCTCTATATTCATTTTAAAATTTGATTCGTAAGCATAATTTTCCTAATTATAAAAAAATAGAAATTGTCTTATTTGAAAGAATAAACTTTTTTTTAAAAATAGATTTGACATTATAAAAATTAGGTTAATATAGCCTCCTCAAATGAGCCATACTTGATGAGGCTGAACCGACGTTCAAAGTTATCCTTTATTGTAATAATTGCAGGTTTGACGATCGCGCTTTCTACATTCTTTACAACTCCAGCATTTGCAGAAACTCCGACTACTAGTTCAGCTCTAACAAAACCACTCTTAGCTATTGCTGCTGCTATTGCAATAGCAGGAGGATTGATAGGTACTGGCAATGCACAGCAAGGAATTGGTGCTGCCGGTATGGGTATCATAGCTGAGAAACCAGAGAAATTTGGTCAAGTGTTGTTCTTCTTTGTAATTCCTGAAACACTTTGGATTATCGGATTTGTGCTGGGAATCATTCTACTACTTGGCATACTTTAGTGGAATTTGTAATGAGCATAGAGACCTTTCTCCTTGAGATAGAGAATAGGAAAAAAAGGGATCTTGCAAGTCTTAACAAAGAACTAGATGAAAAAGGAACTACCATTCAAAATCAAAGGGATCTGCAAATTAGAGAAATACAAGAGCGATTTGCAAATGAAGGAAAAATAAAATCAGAAAGAGAATTTGCAAGAATAATAGAGTCCGCCAGATTACAAGCGAAAAAAATTTTATTTGATGCTATTAATGCAAACTTGGAATCTGCTTTTGACACTATCAAACAAGAAGTAGAGAAATACAGAAAATTACCACAGTACAAACAAACATTAGAGACTATGATAAATACTTCAAAAAAAAAATTGGGTCAAAACATAATCGTCCATTGCCGTGAAGAAGACAGGGCGTCTTTAAAAGAAATGGATGTTACTTTAGGTTCTTCAATTCAAACTTTGGGGGGAATAATTGCAGAAAATAAGGATGGAACAAAGGAATTAGATTTAACATTTGATGAACTTTTAAGAACCCATGAAGATGAGGTAAAAGGTTTTCTTACGGAGAAATCGTAATTGGGAACCTCACAGTATGCATCTTCTTTTGGTAGATTGCAAGCAATATCGATGAATTTTCTTACCAAGGATATCATGCAGAGTCTGCTAAGAGCAAAAGACGATATTGAAATGGCAAAGATCTTAGAATCAACATGGTATAGAGCAGAAATTGAAAAAGCTGCATCAGTTTACCAACCTTCAGAGATTTTGGAAGTTGCATTAAATAGATATCTTGTTCAAGTCAATAAAACTGCATTAGATGCAACACCGTTTAATGGAAAATCGGCAGTTAGAGCCTACTTGTCAAAATGGGATATCTACAATATTGAACTAATCCTCTCTTCAAAAAGCATGGGAAAAGCAATTACAGAAACAGAATCATTTCTAGTTTCTAGTCGTAACGTTCCCGCGGGAATTTCTGCAGGTAACATTACTCATGATGAAATGAAGACCATTCTTTCTCAAACAGGAGTAGATGGTGTTGTAAATCAACTTGTGAAATACAATTATGGTCCAATCTTAATGGAGCACTTAGAAGAATATCAAAAGACTGGTGACCTTGGTCCTATGATGTATGCGTTACAAAAATTTTATTATAAATCGTTGCTGGAGTCTCTAAAGTTCTTCCAAGGAGATGAAGGCATGATAAGAGAATTCTTTAGAGCAGAAATTGACAAGAAAAACATACTAAATCTTATGAAGGGAAAAGAAGCGAATTTGGATAAAGAGCTAATAGGTAAACATCTTATCGAAGGAGGAAGAATTCCAGTGAATGAACTTTTAGATATCTACGGAGTAAAAGACTCTGCAGAAATAGCTGGTAGAGTAGAGAATCGCTTTTCTCTAATCAATGCTCTAGCACAATACAAAAAAACACGAAGTTTAATTGATTTTGAAGTGGCACTTGACAAATTCATTCACATTCAATATATCAAAAAATTGAAAAATATTGCACTTTCAATTGGAACAGTATTTTACTTTATTATTAATGCAGAATATGAGCGCGAAAATATTAAAAGGATTGCATATGGAAAACGTTACAATTTTTCAACTGAACAAATAAGTTCAATGTTGTTAAGTGAATAAAAATGTCTAAACAAAAAACAGAATCAAGTGGAAGGATCGCAGTAATAGGAGAACGTGAGCTAGTCATCGGATATAGACTTCTTGGAATTGACGATACATTTATTGTAAGCAAGGATGATGCTAACAAAACATTGCAAGAACTTTTTTCATCTAATAAGTTTGGTCTGATCATTGCAAGTGATTTTATTCGTAATTTACTTCCCAGTATTTTAAAGACAAAAATTGAAGCATCGATCGAACCTCTGGTATTATTTATGCCGTCGCTACAAGGAAACATTCAAGAAGAGTCAATATCTGTATTAGCAAAAAGGGTATTAGGAGTAAGTATTCAGGGAAGTTGATAATGGAATGACAGATGGAATAGTTTCTAGAATATCTGGGCCTGTAGTTTTAGCAAGTGGCCTTGAAGGAGCACAAATGTTTGATGTCGTAAGAATTGGTGAACTTGGATTGGTAGGAGAAATTATTCGCTTAGAAGGCGGCAAGGCAACAGTTCAGGTATATGAAGACACTACTGGTTTAAAACCAGGTGAAAAAGTCATCAATACAAAGCGTCCACTGTCCATGCAGCTTGGTCCTGGACTGTTAACTTCAATTTATGATGGTATACAACGACCACTTGATGTCTTGCGCGCACAGAGTGGTGATTTTATCAGCAGAGGAAATATCATTCCGGCACTTGATCAGACAAAAAAATGGGATTTTATGCCAATAAAGAAAAAAGGTGATCATGTATCTCCAGGTGAAATAATCGGTGAAGTTCAGGAAACACCACTAATTATGCATAAAATAATGATTCCACATAATATTGAAGGCGAGCTTGCAGAAATATCTGAAGGAAAATACAATGTGAATGAAATTGTAGGGTCCGTTCAAACGAACAGCTCTAAAGTAGAAATTGGTATGTCAAGTTGGTGGACTGTTCGTGTTCCAAGACCAGTTCTGCGTAAACTCCCACCAGAAGAACCACTACTTACAGGTCAAAGAGTTTTAGATACTTTCTTCCCAGTTGCAAAAGGAGGAACTGCTGCTATCCCTGGACCCTTTGGAAGCGGGAAAACTGTCACCCAACAACAACTTGCAAAGTGGGCTGACAGCAATGTCATTGTCTATGTAGGTTGTGGAGAAAGAGGAAATGAAATGACCGAAGTTCTCTCAACTTTCCCAAAGCTAGAGGATCCGAAATCAAAACGACCGTTAATGGAACGAACAATTCTTGTTGCTAATACTTCAAACATGCCAGTAGCAGCACGTGAAGCTAGTATCTATACCGGAATTACAATGGGAGAATATTATCGTGATATGGGATATGGTGTTGCATTGATGGCAGACAGTACTTCAAGATGGG
>CAZHDX010000120.1:0-4462 GCA_964531195.1 uncultured Nitrosopumilaceae archaeon | reverse complement strand
ATTTTATTTTTCTAAAAAATTATGGAAACATACTCTATCACCAGTGTGACATGCTGGTCCTGCAGGTTCTACTAGATAAATTATTGCGTCAGAATCACAGTCAACAAGAATCTCTTTTACTTTTTGCGTATTTCCAGATTCTTCTCCTTTCATCCAAAGCTTGTTTCGTGACCTGCTCCAAAACCAAGAGTTACCAGTCTTTTGCGTTAATGCTAGTGATTCTTTATTAGTATAAGCCAGAGTAAGGACCTCTTTTGAATTAACATCTTGAACTATAACTGGAACTAGACCGTCACCTTTAGCAAAATCAACTTCGTCTATAGTTTTTTTCATATGAATTTTCTCTTACTTTCCTTTCTTAATCTTTGCTTATAATCTAACGGGAACCCCGTTTTCTTTCAGATATTCTTTAACTCTATCTACTGAATGTGTCTTGTAGTGAAATATTGATGCTGCTAATGCTGCATCAACTTTGGTTTGAAGAAAAACATCTAGCATGTGTATTGGTTTTCCACAACCACCCGAAGCAATCACGGGAATGTTTACAGCGTTAACAATTTTTTTTGTTAGTTGGATATCATAGCCCTCTTTTGTGCCATCCATATCTATGCTTGTAAGCAATATCTCTCCTGCCCCAAGCCTTTCAACTTCTTTTGCCCACTCTATTGCATCAAGATCGGTTGGAGTTTTTCCACCGTATATGTAGACTTCAAACCAAAACTTTTCAGAGCCAACAGAAAAGATATTTTTCCCTTTTTTGAGATCATAGTTTCGTTTCACATCCATGGCTACAACAACACATTGTTTGCCAAAAATCTCCATTAGTTTTGTTAAAATTTCAGGATTTTTAACAGCGCCAGTATTTATTGCAACTTTATCAGCACCGCTTAACAAAATGTCTCTGGCATGTTGGAGTGTTTTTACACCACCGCCTACAGTAAATGGAATATCAATGACTTGGGCCACTTTGGTAACAAGTGTTTTGATCGTTTCTCGTTGTTGTTCTGATGCTGTAATGTCGAGAAAAACAAGTTCGTCAGCACCTTCATTGCTATATTTTTCAGCAAGCAAAACCGGATCACCTGCATCTTGTATAGATGAAAAGTGCATTCCTTTTACCACTCTGCCCTTGTCTACATCTAAACATGGAATCACTCGTTTAGTTAAAGTCATGCTATACCCCTAACTTTTTCAATTGAAACTTTTCCATCATATAGCGCTTTTCCTAAAATAACCCCATAAACTCCACAATTTTTTACATCTATTGTATCTTTGAGGCTGGAGATTCCACCGCTTGCAATAATCTTTGTATTTTTTATCCCACATGCTTTATCAAGAGATTTCAGATCCGGTCCCTGTAGTGTTCCATCCTTTTCTACTGTAGTCAAGAGAAATTCAGAAAAACCAAGATTTACAAAGGTTTCAATACCAGAAATCAGATCTACACCTGTATTTTGTTTCCACCCTTCAATGACAATTTTTCCATTTAACTGGTCTGTTGAGATCACAATCCTATCTTTGCCATGTTTTGCCAAAAGGTTTGGCAAAATTTCTTTTTTTTTAAATGCAAGCGTTCCAATTACTGCTTTTTGTGCAAAGTCAAGAACATCTTTTATTAATTCTTCATTTCGCAATCCGCCAGCTACCTGAATAGGAGTGGAGATTTGTTTGCTAATTTTTTTTATTATTTGTAAATTGGATCCAGTTCCAAGTGTTGCATCAAGATCGACTATATGCAAAAGATCTGCACCTGCTCCCTCCCACTTTTTAGCAATTTCTACAGGATCATTACTGTAAATTGTTTTTTTGGCAGGATCTCCTTTGACAAGACGAACTACCTTGCCCTCCATGAGATCAATTGCAGGAATTACTTTCACTTTTTGCACACTCGTAAAAAGTTCTTAATCATAATGGAACCCACCTTTCCAGATTTTTCTGGGTGGAATTGTGTTCCAAAAAGTGAGCCACTTTCTATTACTGCAGGAACATTTATTCCGTAATCTGAATCTGCTTTAATTATTTCAGCATTTTTTGGCTTTACTCTATACGAATGCACGAAATAAAACCAGGAACCACTTTTAATTCCTTCAAGGAGCTTGCTTGATTTTTTGACTTGTAAATCATTCCAACCCATATGAGGAATCTTGAACTTGTTTGGAAGTAAAATTACCTCTCCTTCTAAAACTCCTAGTCCGCTTGCCTTTCCTTCTTCGCTTTTTTCAAAAAACATTTCCATGCCTAGGCAAATTCCAAGAATTGGAACCTGGTTTTTTACAAGATCTTTAAATGATTTTTTTGAGAGTTTCAAACTGTTAATTGCTGGATCAAAATTTCCAACACCTGGCAACAAGACTCCAGAGTATTCTTTTGTATCGCTTAAACTGTTTACAACATCTACAGTAGCATCGTTTTTTTCAAGTGAAGATTTTAAACTAAATATGTTTCCTGCTCCGTAATCAAATATAGCAACCTTTACCACTACATTGCACCTTTTGTACTTGGAATTCCTTTTTGTTTTTTATCTAGCTCTACTGCTCTTCTCCATGCAACCGCAAATGCCTTTGTTGCTGCCTCTATTTTGTGGTGATCATTTTCACCATACTTTACAATCACATGCATACAGATGTTAAGATTCTGAGCAAAAGAGCGAAAAAAGTGTTCTAAATCTTCTTTTGAAATTCCTTCTAATTTATTTTGTTCAATTGCAAGATCGATTTTATGATATTGCCGTTTGATTAGATCTATTGATGCCTCTGCTAGAGCTTCATCCATTGGTACAGAAGCATTTCCAAATCTTACGATGCCAATTCTTTTACCTAGAGCATTATCCAAAGCATTTGCTAATGCTATACCTACATCTTCAATGAGGTGATGTGCTATACCATCTTTTGAAACTGCATGCAACTTGAGATCAAGCATGGAATGCTTTCCAAGACTTGTAATTAGATGATCAAGAAAATTTATTCCCGTTTTGGTATCGATTTTGCCTCTGCCATCAATATTTACAATTACAGAAACTTGAGTTTCTCTAGTTTTTCTATTGATTCTAGCTGTTCTTGATTTCATACAAATCTCCCCGAGAGAATGGGTTTATTCTCCAACCAGATTTAATGCCTTCGGAATTAGACTGATGTTTTCTAATATAATTTCTGCATTTTTTTTCTCAAAGAGTTTTCGTTTTGTATCAGGATCTTTGCTTGTTCCGTATATGCCACAAAATATTGTATTATTGCCTGATTCATCTGATTTTGTTGCCATGATATAGTCCTCTATTGAATCTCCAACAAACATGGTGCATTTTGAACCAATTGCTTTTATGGTGGAGACAAGAGCCTCCGGGTTAGGCTTGGCAAATTTACGTGGTTCATCTTCTAAGAATCGTGAATTTTTAAAATCAAATTCTTTTATGAGTTCTTTTAGCGAGTATTCTGCAGAAATTAAACCTCGTCCTGTAACGATGGCAAGTTTTTTTCCAAATTTTTTCTTTAATGAATCTATTAGCTGCGTGTTTACAAGAACAATATCATTTTCTATTAATCCATATTCATCAAAATAGCTTGCCTTTTTTTTGTATAGCTTGAAAAATAATTTTCCACCATAAAAGATCTCATCAAAAACACAAGACAAGAGGTTCTTGTCACGCGGTCCAGGATATGAGAGTTTTTTTCTTATTTCAGAGAGATCAACATTGAGTTTATCAAGATATTTTTCTGTTGATTTTATTCCGTTTTGATCTAAGTTTTTAATAACTTCAAAAATGAATTCTGAAAATGGTTTTTTTAATTTTGTTGCAGCTATTACAGACAAAATCATTACATATGTAACATCGACTTCATCGTTAAAACCTCCTGTAGCTTTCAAACCCTCTATCATTTGCGAAGTTATTAGATCAGGCTGATCTAGTGTCGCAAATTCTTTTAATATAAAATCTGTAGTTTTTTTTATAGCAAGATCATATGAATTTGATACGTCAATTAGAACTCCATCGCAATCAAATATTATGCCATCAAGGGATTTTATTTTCTCAATTTTACTAGTATCTACATAGATACCATCACCCATTTTTGTTAGAGTCATGTTAGTAAATCACGAATGGCTGTCAGAAATTTTGAATTCATCTCTTCAGAACCCACAGTTACTCTTAAACATCCTTCGTGTGAACCTACTTGCCCCAAGTTTTTTACTAAAATTCCTTGTTCTATGAGAGCTTTATAGATACGGTTACTAGAGCCGTGGGCAGCAAAAAGTACAAAATTTGCATTTGAATCAAAGACATCAAATACCTTCATGCTGCGAAGTTTTTCTGTAATTAGTGATCTCTCTTTTTTGATTTGTTTAATAATATCATTCAAATATTTCGATTTTTGTAATGCTAAAATCCCTGTTTCAATTGCTATATTACTAAGAGGATACGGATATTGAATAACTCTATTAAAAACATCTGTTATTTTCTTGTTTGCAA
>CAZHDX010000119.1:0-4533 GCA_964531195.1 uncultured Nitrosopumilaceae archaeon | reverse complement strand
GAAAACAGAATAAAACTAAAAAAAATAAACATTCAATCAGTTTTGCTTTTGGACACACTCAAGGGATATGTCATAGTAGAGGCCATTGATGCAAATGCAGCTTTTGATGCATTGCAAGGAATAAGACATGTCAGAGGACAACTAAGGGGAGAATTACAATTCAAGGATATAGAGGGATATCTTGTCAAGAAATCAACTGTATCAGAGCTAGCAGTAGACAAAATAGTCGAGATCATCGGTGGGCCCTTTAAAGGAATGAAAGCGACCGTTACTAGAATAGATCACGAAAAAGAAGAAGCTACTGTAATTTTGCTTGATGCGCCCTACCAACTACCTGTGACTGTTGATGCAGATTACCTAAAACTTTCAACATAGTAGCAAGGAATAAATTTACAGATTCTAGGAAAGGAAAATCATGACAGATTTACAAACTGTTTCTGCACTCGTCACTGGAGGACAAGCAAATGCTGGACCTCCACTTGGCCCTACTCTAGGCCCTCTTGGTGTTAACATTTTAGAAATTGTAAATACGATCAACGATAAAACAAAAGACTTTGAAGGAATGAAAGTTCCTGTTACAGTTGCTGTTGATAAAAAAACAAAAAAATGGACAGTAGAGGTCGGAATTCCATCTGCAGCAGCTCTTATCCTAAAAGAAGCTGGTATTCAGAAAGGATCAGGAACTTCTGGAGCAACTTGGGTTGGAGATGTCCAAATGGATTCTATTATCAAAGTTGCAAAATTAAAAATCGATTCTTCTTATGCCCAAGATATTAAGGGTGCAACAAAAGAAATTGTTGGAACTTGCCTGCCTCTAGGAGTTAAAATCGGTGGCAAAAATCCAAAAGAAATCACCGCTGAGATAAACTCAGGCAAATGGGATGATAAATTAAAGTAATTATCCACTCAATTCATAAATTTGATCTTTTTCTGTTCTTTGTAATTCTACGAAGGTTTCAGTACCTTGTATTCCCTCTATTTTTCCAATTTTCTCTATAGCTACAGAGTGTAATTCTTCAAGATTTTTGGCACGCAACGTAATTAAAATATCAAATCTACCAGTTACCTCAGATATCATAACAACTTCGGGAGTTTTTAGAAGAGCTTTGTGAATCTGGTCTTTTTGTTTTGGATCACGATTTATTCCCATCGTGGCTCTTACACCTATGCCAATGAGAGATTCGTCTACAACAATTGTAAATTTTTTAATTAGTTTCTTTTTGGTCAGTCTTTTTATCCTGCTGTACAAAACAGATGTATTAATTCCGAGTTTTTTTGAGAGATTTGGTACCGACACATTCCCATCCCTTGTTAATTCAGTTAGAATTTTCATGTCAAGGTCATCAAATTTGTGCAAGCTTAGCGAGTTACTTTGTATTCCTATTTAAAAGTGTAAGTTCACCTTACAAATAACTCGTATAAATGTTTAAGATAAAAAGAATATATTCGATGTATACCTGTAAACGATTTTAAATAGGCATTCTAGAAAAGTTTTTGTAAATGATTTCAGACGCACATCTAATTCAAATGATAAGTCAGGCAAAAAAAGGGGTGAAACAACGTAAGTTTAAACAATCTGTAGAAATAATCATGGTTTTTCGAGATATCGATGTGAAGAAAGGTTTTGCAATAAATGAAGTAGTTCAGCTTCCAAGAAAGATTAGTCAGCCAGCATCCGTATGTGTTGTTGCCTCAGGAGATCTTGGCTTGAAGGCAAAAACTGCTAAAGCAAACAGAATTGTAGATGGAGATGAAGTAAACAAAATTGGCGCAAATAAGCGTGAATCACGTAAGCTGATAAATGGTTATGATTTTTTCTTATCTGATACTTCACTTATGGCAACTGTTGGTAAAACGTTAGGTCAATTCATGGGCCCAAGAGGTAAGATGCCAACGCCAGTTCCGTTTAACGCACCAATAGATTCTATTTTAGAAAGATTTCGATCTTCTATAAGAGTTAGACTACGAAATTCACTTTCCCTAGCTTGCAAAATAGGTGATGAAACAATGTCAGATGAAGATCTAGCTGCAAATGCTAATGCGGTGATAAGTTTAGTAGAAAAGAAATTACCAAGCGGTGATAAAAATATTAAAAAAATTATGATAAAGACAACTATGGGAAAGATTATCAAACAACCATTAATCGAGAAGAAGTGAAATGCAACAAAATAGAACAAAATACCCACAAAAGAAAGCATTAATGTATCAACAACTTCAGGAACTGCCAAAAAAATATGATGTAATTGCTCTAGTACGAATGGAAAAAGTGAGATCATCACAGTTATTACCTCTAAGAAAAAAGTTCAAAGGTCAAGTTGAGATCATCAGCATAAAAGACAAAGTTGCACAAAAAGCGTTAATGGGATTGAAAATGCCACATATAGAAAAAATGGTGGATAAGCTAATCGGTCAATGCGTTTTGATGTTCACAAATATGAGTCCCTTCAAGTTGAACATACTACTTAGTAAAAATAAAATAATGATGCCTGCTCGCGCTGGAGATATTGCGAGTATTGATGTCATTATTAAAGCAGGAAATACTGGAATAACACCTGGTCCAATACTCACTGATTTTAAAGAGGCCGGAGTAGCTACAAAAATTGATCAAGGAACAGTATGGATAACAAAAGATTCTACTCCTGCAAAAAAAGGTGCAGTAATTTCTGAAAAACTTGCTACACTTCTTAGCAAGCTTGATGTTAAACCAATAGAAGCTGGAATAGCACTTGATGCAGCTGTTGCAGAAGGCGTTTTGTATGCCAAAAATGAATTGGTTATAGATGTAGAAAAGTATCGCAATGCATTTGCACAGGCACATCAAGAGGCTATGTCGCTTGCAATAGAGATAGGGTATGTTACAAAAGATAACATTGTGCCAATAATCGCAAGAGCAGCACAAAATGCTAGATCATTAGCTTTAGAAATAGGATATTTAACAGACGAGAATAAGAACCAAATAATTCAAAAAGCTAGCACACAAGCAAAGGCACTAATGGGAAAAGCAAAGAATTATTCCCCACAATAGATTTTCTTAATATTTGAAAATCACGAATTTTCTCTAACTTTTGGAAGATTCCAGTTGTATTTCATTGCAACTAGTCTGAGAACTGTTGTAATTACAATTCCAACAAAGGTAGAAATGTTTTGATCTGCGTTGATAGCTAAGAGAGCAAAGAAAACAAGAACTCCAACAAAACTTGCAGATGCGTAAAGCTCTTTTACAAATACTATAGGAATTTCATTTACAAACATATCTCGAAGTATTCCACCCCCTACTGCAGTGAGCATTCCTGCTAGCATGATTGCAAGAAAGTTTAAACCAAATACATGATATGCAAATGTGGCACCAATTATTGTAAAGACGCCTAAGCCCAAAGCATCAAATTTTAAAAACAAATTCCAATGTTTACGTATCCTTGGATACAAGAAAAAAATTACAATTCCAGTTGAAACGGTTATCACAACATACAATGGATTGGAGATGGAGTTAGGCGGGAAATGACCCAATATCACATCCCGAATAGTTCCACCAGCAACCCCAGTGATAGTCGATAAAATAATGATTCCTACAATGTCAGATTTGTGTTCTATGGCTTTGAAAGCACCTGTAACAGCAAACGACATAGTTCCAAAGAGATCCAGTATCAGAATGAGGGCTGATACTGATGGAGACAATTCGACCAAATCAAAGATGATTACATGACATGGTAAATAATGTTTAGATAGGTAAGATAGAATATTTCGAGAATAGTAAGAATTTTCCTAACCAAATAATGCGGAGAGACCTTCCATTGCTTGTTCTTCTGTTTTTGCAGAAGGAGTCTCTACTTCTTTCTTTTCCTCTTTTCCACCAGCTGCGGGTGCTGCAACAGGTGCTGCTGCCATTGCTACTGGTGCCGCCTTGATTGCTTCATCAATGTTTACGTCAGCAAGTGCTGCGACAAGGGCTTTAACTTGTGCTTCGTTTACTTCAGCACCTGAGGCTTTTATCACGTTTGTAATATTTACCTCATTAATTTCCTTTTTTTGTTTATGCAAAAGTAATGCTGCATATACATATTCCATAGTTTACTTGACTCCTAAAGGCATAATATAAAACTATGGAGAGATAAGATCCGATTTAGAATTATGCAAATAATTTAAAATTATCAAAATTCTAGTTTAGAATTTTAAGACTTCGACAAATTGAGTACATGTATTTTTTTAATTCCTTGTCGTACAAGGTATCCATTCTTTGCTTGAGAATTCTTTTTGCTTGATCTTTTTCTGCACCGTCTGGGAGAGAGAGAACATTGTTTATTAGCTCGGGAATTGATTCTCTAACCCATCCATCAATTACCCCATAGATTCTTTTGTGTATTTTTATAACTGGATCAGCATTAACATCAAAAATTCCAGTGTAATTGTCGTGTTCTACCCGATATATCAAGGCTAATATGCAATCTTTTGGATTTGGGTTTTGTAGCTGTTCTAGCGATTCTGGTCCTGCTTTTCCTTGAGCAACTTTGTTTTTAAGTCCAATGGGATTTATCG
>CAZHDX010000118.1:0-4541 GCA_964531195.1 uncultured Nitrosopumilaceae archaeon | reverse complement strand
GTCGTTAGCGTAATTGCAGTTACTGCAAGAACTAGAGGATTTCTAAAACTCTAAACCTCACTCTCTTTTTATTATTTTATTAATTTGATAAATTTATTATCAAATATTTATTAAATCAGTAATAGATTTTATTTTTTCATAATCTAATCACAGATGTAAAAATCTCGGTTATTCACCAGGGGCAAATTGATAATCTTTTGGAATATCTTGTGGCGGATTGCCGTAAACCAATACGATCTCATCATGCGAGTTAAGAGGTGTATCTTTAATACTAGTGGTAACTACCTGACCATTAACATAGATAATAGGTTCTTCACTGGTTGTTGGTGCTCCAACATTAGTAGCCCTCCATATGTCGATAAACTGTCCAAGTGTGAAATCTTTCGGTGAAGGAGATTCTATGTGAATGACTCCATCTGGTGAATGAGTATGTAACCAGTAAAGACATGTGTTATCATGAATTCCAATTTGGGCAGGAACAGTGACATAATGATCATTTTCAAACAAATCAAGATGTGCGTGTATGTGTAATACGAGATATTCTTGAGTGTTGCATTCAACTCCATCAATTATTTGGAAGGCAGAGGATTGGTTATTGTCTAACCTGTAAGAAAGAAATGCAACCGCAAGAACTATGGCGCCTATTATTCCTAATATGATTATCTTATTTCTGCTCTTTGTTTCTTTTCCTGTATGGCGTTCACTTTTTTTGTTTGATTCTTTATCTTTTGTCAACTATAACAAATAAAGTAATGTGACATATTAATCAGATCAAAATCTATTTTCGAGTATTCATGGTTCAGACGTTTCAAATTTGCTAGTTTTTGACAAAAATAACTAATGAAAAGACTTCTGAAATCTCATACATCATTAATTATGCAAGTTATAAAAAACTGGTTTAACAATTATGAACCGGTCTGAGGCATTATTGTACTTATTGATATTGCGTGATCATCGATCATAGTTCCTACACCAACTGAAACATCTTTTATTCTAATTGATATCTTATCTATATCATTTGCTGTAAGATTATATTTTTGTCCAAGTATGTTTTTTACTTTGCCTTCAGTATCTTCTAATTCGTTCAAACCAGATGGGATTGATATGTCTAGCGTCTTACGTATCATGTCCTTGGGAATTTTATCTGTATCATCTTGAATTATGTAAAATGAAATTTTGTCAACTATTACCTCGTGGGGTAGAGTTGGAAGTGCGTTAGCGGTATAAAATACTTGAACATTAAGGAGATTGATCTCGTCTGGAGAAAGATTTCTTATAGATATACCATTTGATGGTTGTAACGCAGAATCCAATGACACATTTATTATGACAAACCCCTCTGCAAAATTTTCATTATTATTTCCAAGTATCTTTTTGATATCTTGACAAGTAATAGATGTGGATGTCTCAGGTTTGAAATTTTTTAATAAAGCATTTGAACTCGGTCCGTCATTTTGTATTGCATTCCAGAATATTGAAATTTGATAGTTTTGCTTATTAAAAATACTAATGTCTGTATCATAGTGGCCAGGTCGTAGCGGTCCTTCGTCAGCAAATATAGAACCGCATTCAAATTTTGCTGTATATGTTATACTTCTTATGGGATTGCTTGTTGTAGCAATTGTTCCAGATGAAAAGTCAGTAAATGTTGAAACTGAAGAAGAATCTTTTATTTGTATAACTTTTGCAAGCTTGTCATTATCGTATCCAGTAGGTGAATCAATTTGAGAAATGCTATAGTTTCCATTTTTTATGCCCACTATTGAAATAATTCCATCTTTGTCTTTTTCTGAATCTAATGCAGAATTATCCTTGATAGTAAGAGTTCTAGAATTTTTGAACGGATCCGGTGTTATGGAATACTCCGTACCTCCAAGCAAGGTATTATTATTTGTCAAAGTAATTATTGATATTGAAGGACTTTGTGCAAAAGCAAAATTTTCTGTGTTTGTAACATAAAAATTTGAGATAAAATAAAAAGAGATTCCTATAGTAATGATGCCGATAACAAAATAAACCTTATTCCAATTTTTCACTAATACTTTCAAGTCTGCCATTAATTTAATGTTAATGAGTATGATACTCAAGAATTAAATATGATGTAAACAAATTTTCTTTATTGCATCTTAAATTGCCAAAAACTATGCTTTCTGCAATTTTTGCTTTTGCATTTCTTACCATTTTATGTCATATCACTTTGCACCAAGCCTATGGTGATGGTTTTGCGATGGAAAATCTTCCGCCAGCAAGTGTTGGCGATTATAAAGTGAGTCTGTTCATCCAATTGAATCCGCCGATAATTACTACTAGTACTGATCAAAAACGATTTTTGTTACTTAGGGTCTTTGATGCGAATACAAATGAAACACTCCCATATGATTCGCTTCAGGTTACAGTAACCAAAGCAACTAATGAGCAACAAATTTTGATGCGAGATCTTTTTCACACAAGTTCCGGAGTTTTAAAACTTACAATTTCACCAACAACTAGTAATAAATGGACTATTTATGGCGATGAAGATCCAATATTGGGATGGTCAACACAAGGTGATTCACCAATTCCAGTAATGGCTCCAATTCTTGGTGATGGAGGTCTATACCACATTCACCTGGAACTAATTTCATTTCTAAATGATAAAAACACATTCGCGGTTCAAGATATACCAAAGTTTGATTCATATCTTAGCGTAGGTGATATTTCAAATCATACAATTACTTACAAAAACAATTCTTACAACTCTGAAATAATTTCATATTATGATAAACTAAATAATGATTTTAATTTTGATGAATCAAAACTGCAAGTTTCATTTTCAATGCCGTTTGATTGGAATACAACTAGATTTCAAGATCGACCAATCTTTGTGCATGAAGAAGTTCATATTCCAAAATCATTCAAAGAATTTACAGATACACCAACATATACTGCAAGTATGAATGGAAATCCCATTACAGGAAGAAGACTAATCGTTGATCCGTATTCCTTGGGTGATACTGTTATTGCACATATCTTGTTAAATAAAGTAGATATAGAAACTCTTGCAAAGACAACTCCTTCTGGAACTAAAACAATGGCATTCGAGCTTGCACCAGCAGCGGCAAATGTTCAGACATCATCTAGTGTGTTAACAGACTTTGGAGGATGGGGAATAAAGCTCGGTTGGACTCCAACAACTATTAACGCAAATACACAAAATAAACTTAAACTGACGTTTTTTGATGCTTTTACCGAACAACAAATAACGGGGGACGTAAACTATGATATCAAAATATTAGATAAAGATGGAAATACTGCCCTCTCAGAGACTGATCTCAAAGCTCCATCTGGTGTTGATACACAATCAATTAATTTACCAAGTAACGGAGTATACAGAATTGAAATCAATATCAAGTCTGTAATCAATAATGGTCTTCCTGATACAAGCAGGATCGGTATAGGTAGAGGAGACCTTGTAATCCCATCTACAGTTACTGGTGACGATAGTAATCCAATTAATAACCAAAATGGCACTCAAATCAACCATATTACTCCAGAATTTCCGCTTGCTTCAATTGTCTTGGTAATAGCAATAACCACACTAGTAATATTTCACAAAATCAAGCTCATCAAAATCTGATTTGTCTAAGATAGTCTTCATGTGATCAAACATTTACATGGAACAATATGATCAAAACAAGAAAATCTTTACCTAGTTTAGAATCCCACAAATACTATATACAAAATAAAAGTGAATTTATCATTCTATGATTCCACTACGGGATGAAAATCCGAAACCTGTAGGCTACAAACCATATGTCACATATGCTCTGATTGCAATAAATGTACTAGTATTTTTTTGGGAGATCTCTGTTACTGGCCAATTCATTGAATTTACAAATTCACAAGCTGAACAAATTTTTCTTAATTATGGTACTGTCCCATCTGCAGTAACAAATGGATTAATCGACAGAAATTACGGAGCAATAACATCAATTTTCAGTTCCATGTTTCTCCATGCAGGAATACTGCACATTGGAGGAAACATGCTTTTTTTATATATTTTTGGTGATAACATTGAATATCGATTTGGACGAGGTAAATATCTTGTCTTGTATCTATTCTGGGGACTTGTGGCAGGATTTGTTCATATATTATCCGATCCGTCAAGTTCTGCTCCCGCAATAGGTGCATCAGGAGCTATCTCTGGAGTTCTTGGAGCATATCTTGTGATATTCCCTAATGCTAAGGTTTTTACTTTATTATTTTTTGGATTTTTTATCAGAACAATACGTATTTCAGTAAAATGGTATCTTCCATTTTGGTTTTTATTTCAAAATGTGTTGCCAGCAATTGTAGGTTCCAACGGTTCTGGTGTTGCCTTTTTTGCACACATAGGCGGATTCTTGATAGGTATGTTAACAGGTTTTCTTTACAAAATAACTCACAGATCAGAGTTCATGTATGGATCAAGGTATGGATGGAAAGATTACAAATAAACAGTTAACAACTTCCTAACGGTTAAAACCCATTTTAATTATTTTTAACCCAATACCATTAACTTT
>CAZHDX010000117.1:0-4572 GCA_964531195.1 uncultured Nitrosopumilaceae archaeon | reverse complement strand
ATAAGGTAAATTTGGATACTGTTTAAATAATTCCAAAACAATTCCTCAAGTTAGTTCAAAAGACGGGATTTGGTCAATATCTATTTTTTAATTGGAGATTTGATGAAGCAAATAAAACTAGAGAAGATTTTGTATTAAACAATCCACAATATGCTGGTTCACAGATATTGTTAACTAGAGATAACTTTGGATGTGGTTCTAGCAGAGAGCATGCTGCTTGGGCGTTATTAGATTATGGCTTTAAAGTAATCATTTCTACTTCTTTTGCAGATATTTTTTACAATAACTGTTTCAAAAATGGTATTCTGCCTATAAGACTTGATTCCCAAATTGTAGAAAAATTATTCAAAAATTCTTCTGAGATAGAAGTAGATTTGCAAAATCAAACTCTTAAAACAAATGATACTCTAATTTCTTTTGAAATTGAAAGTTACAGGAAAAAAACTCTACTTGAAGGATTAGATGATATAGCAATTACTTTACAGTATGAAGATAAAATAACACAATACGAGAATCGTAAACAAAATTTTAAAAATGATCTTAATCTATTTAAAAACTAAGTATTTAATTTTCTGAGTATATTTTTCACTAAATCTTGATTTCTTTCAATTTTTGATGGGGCTTCAATATCCATCCATGGAGTTTTTTCAATGTCAAACGCACTCACTGAAAGATTTTTTGATAGCTCCTCCAGAATGTCGTAAGACAAATTGATCTGGATTTTTCTTTTCTGTTTTGATTTTATTATCTTTAAAATTCCTGTTCCAAGAATGTAGATTCCAAGACATTCTGACATCTGTAATTTTATAGTAGGTTTCTCTTTAAATTCTAAAATCAAACCGTCCTTTACTATTGCATGACCTGTTTCCTCTCTTCGATAATTTCTTGTTGCAATGCAAGCTATACTCTTCTTTTTTTTATAGAATTGGAACATCTTTGTCAAGTCAATTGGAGTAAAATTATCAACAAACCATAACAAAAATTCAGGACTTTTCCCTAAAATGTTAGATAAATGAACAAGATCACCGCCAGTCCCTCTTTGTGAATCTTGAACAAATCTGATTTTTTTCTTGGTCTTTCTGTTTTTAAAATAATTTTTAATCTGATTACCAGTACTTTTGTAATTTGCGAGAATGATTATTTCATCAATAAAACTAAAAGAAGAGATATGCCCTACTATGTAGTCTATAATGGGTTTTCCTTCTATTGGGATCATTGCTTTTGGAAAATAATCTGTGAATGGTTTACCTCTAGTTCCCAGTCCACCGGCTAGGATCACTGCTTCCAATTCTTACCTGTACGATTTTTGTTTTCTTCTTCTGGCACCAGGTCCACCAAACTTTTTTGGTTCCTTTCTTCTGTCATCCCCACTTAGAAGATGTTTATCAAAATCATTGAGTCTTTTTTTAAGATCCTCACGGATTGATTTTGTAAATGGATGATCTTTTGGTTCTTTCTTTGATTTAGTCCACCCTGTCATTGCTCTTGAAATAGCTACTGCTGATGCATAGGACTGCCCCATGAAACCCCCTCCATTTACTCTGACGAACAGATCAATCTTTTCTCTCAAATCGCCAGCAATTTCGAGTGGTCCAAGCATCACTTCTCTTGCAGTCTCTTGCTGTATCATTTCTACTGGAATGTTGTTTATTCTGACTATGCCTACTCCCTTTGCGATATGGGCATGAGCTCTTGCAGTTTTTCTTGTTGCAAAGTAGCTTTCTATCTTGCTAACCATTATTCATGCCACCCTACCATTCTTCCTAACTCTCCAACACTTGTATAGTACGGAGAAGGTTTTCTTATTTTTGCATCTTCAAATTGTGTTGTTGTCTTTGATCTGAGATTAGTGGGTACACCCAAGTATGCTCGCAGTCTTTTGAAAGCAGTTCTTCCTGATGGTTTCTTAGGTAACATACCTCTAACCATTTTTGTTATCATCGTGTCTGGTCTTCTTGGATGAAATGGACCAAATTTAGGATTATTGATACTTCCTATCTCAAGATAGGTTCTGTAGGATTTAATGATGGCACTTCTATCCCCACTTAGCATTACGTTTTCAGTATTTACAATCGATACACGGTTTCCTTGAATCAAGAGTTTTGCTACATGTGAACAGAGTCTTCCAGCAATCATATTTGTTCCGTCTACTACTATGCTCTGTTTAGACTTTGGATCAGTTTCTGTCTTTGTTTCTTGTTTAGCCAATTATTATGACTCCTTTACCTGTTGGGTTCATTTTGATTAATTCAGAAAAACTGAGAATCTTTCCACCTGACTGTAGAATTTTTTTTGCACCAGTATTGGAAATCGAAAATGAACAAAGGGTTATCTTGTGTGACATATTGCCAGTTCCCAGTACTTTGCCTGGAACAACAACAACATCATTATTTTTGGCAAATTTTTCTATATGACCTACGTTAACTACCCTTCTGGCAGATGATGGTTTGAGAGCAAGTTCTGCTAGTTTTGACCATATGGGAGAATTATTTTTCTTTGATGCTCCTTTAAGCTCCTTTGCCATCTGTAGTACTAATTGATTGGTCATTTGTAATATTGCCTTTTTTAACCCAAATATAATGCATGCTCAGCCAAGTGTAGAAATTACTTGTTTAAAGCCATCTAATCTTTGTGTAAGCTCTTCTATCCCAAATGATATGATCTGAGCTGGTGTTAAAGCACCTGTTGTTTCTACAGTCAAGATGTGATCTTCAGAGTTTTCAACTTCGGTCAGGACTGCAATTGTCGCAGAATTCCATTTTGCGTGTTCAGTACCTCTTCCTAATCTTGCGTAAGCCTCAACTTTTAATTTCTGACCAGGTGCAAGCTCTACAATTGGAATCTTGTCAGTGACTGGCTTTACAACCTCATCTTCTGAGGTAAGTTCTGCTGTTGTTATAGTTCTTGTTGTATCTGCCACGCCTGAATCGATCATTAACATGACTCTGCAGCGAGAACAACCAACTTCGCTATGACAATCGCAGTTTGATGGCTCGATAAATCTTGTTAGGTCTGTCTTTATAGGAATCATTGCTAATCTATGAGCAACCCCTTCATCAGCAAGTACTGAAGAATTCTCGATTATTACTACATCATCAATGGCAAAAACAGGTACTCCTGTAAGACAAATCCTTCTTAGGGCATTTGCATATTGGACTGGCACATTTTTTAGTTTAACAACAATCTTTCTTTCATTTTGTTCAATAACCTCTAAGGAAGTCAAATCTTAAAGAAAAAATCTGGTAGTCCAAATAAATATCTAGCGAGTTTTTCCGTATAGATAAATACCAAAGTGGAATAACACCATTATGGAAAAACCAACTGTAGTCAGATTTGCAGTTGAAGGCGAAAAATTTGAACTTCTCGTTAAACCCGACCCTGCCCTTGAATTTAAGTTAGGAAAAAAGAAGGACATATCTGCTATTTTGATTTCAGATGAAATCTATTCTGATTCAAATAAAGGAACACGTGCCTCTACTGAAAAATTGATGAAAGCTTTCAAGACAACAGATACAATAGCAATAGCCACTATGATTCTTCAAAAAGGTGATCTTAATCTAACAACAGATCAAAGGCGAAAGATGGTTTCAGAAAAGCGTAAACAAATTGTCGAATTCATCTCGAAAAATTTTGTTGATCCTAGATCACACCTTCCTCACCCTCCAATTAGAATAGAACAAGCAATGGATGATGCAAGAGTTTCTATTGACCCATTCAAACATGTTGATGAACAAATAAAAGAAATAGTAGAACAGCTGCGGTCTATAATTCCACTAAAATCAGAAAACATGCTTCTCGAAATTTTGGTACCTGCACAGTTTGCTGCACAATCTTATTCAGTTTTAAAATCAGTCGGTTCTCTAAAAAAAGAAGAGTGGCAAGCAAATGGCTCTCTTAAAGTAATACTAGATATATCGGCTGCAGCAAGAGCCAATGTGATAGATAGATTGGGATCAATAACAAAAGGTTCTGCTTCTGTTGAGGTTGTAAAATGATGGATACAAAAAGACGTTATGTAATTCCCGGTGATGTTATAACAACTGGTCCATTCAGACCAGAGCAAAACGTCTATCTTGAAGGAGATAGAATAATTTCTACAAGTATCGGAATTTCAGAAATTTTTGACAATACAGTACGAGTAATACCTCTTACTGGAATCTACATGCCAAAAGCAAACGATTTGATTATAGGAAAAGTAATAGGCCATTCATCACTTTCTTGGGAATTTGATATTAATTCTTGTTTTGTTGGATTTCTCCCAGCTCAGGATGTATTTGGACGTGACTATTCGCCAACCAAGGACGAACTAAAAGAAAGACTTGATAAAGGTGATCTAGTAGCAGCACGAGTTGCTAATTTTGATAGATCACGAGATCCATTACTAACTGTCCAAGATAGAGATCTTGGAAAGATTGAAGCAGGTGAACTTATTGAGATTGCACCAAGCAAAGTTCCTAGATTGATTGGAAAGCGTGGCTCTATGATTCAAACTATTGAGCTTGCTACAAAGGCAATGATTACTATTGGACAGAACGGATGGGTTGTAGTTTCTTGTGAGGATCCAGATGGATT
>CAZHDX010000116.1:0-4587 GCA_964531195.1 uncultured Nitrosopumilaceae archaeon | reverse complement strand
ATAGGATTAGGAGCTGAAGCATATAGAAGACTACTTCTCGATGTAGGTGCAAATCCGCTAAAACCAACTCTCAAAGGTGAGAAAGAGGAATCAAGAGTTCTCAAAAGGTATGGCAGTACTATTTTGCGATTTCCTCCCTCATACGGAAGCGGAGAAATACCACTTATCCCACGAGCATTACTAATAGATTTAGATCCAATAGCTGCTAATCTAATTTTGCAGTCGTATCCTGATCTTTTTGCTTTAAGAGATAAACATGTCATCCATGGATCTGGAGGAGCTGCACGAAATTGGGCAGAAGGAAGAACTCGATTCATAAAAGAAGTCAGTGCAAAATACGATATGCAAAAACAACTTTCAGCACTTTCACCAGAGCCTGTACGAGGATTCACAGTTCCTTTTGCAATGGGAGGCGGAACTGGAAGCTCTTTTGCAAGCGGATTTATTCAATATATAAAAAAGGACACCAAAGAACATGCAACAATCGCTACACTAGGTCTTTTACCGGAATTTGGATGGGATCCCATAATCTTTGAAGCTGCAGCAATAAACATTGTAATGAATTTGGAACATCAGATAAAGTATAGTGATTGTTCTATTCTCTTTTCAAATAAAACTCTAAGATTACTTGCTCACAAATTTGAAAAGAAACTTGAAAAGATTCCCTCAATAATAGATGATCTTCCAAAAGAACAGGAAGTAGGATGGAAGGATTATCGTGGTATGAATTTGATTGCCGCAAATGCCATCTCAATGTTTGTAGCATCATTTGCCAGAGAAACGGAATGGGATATGTCAAACTATAGAACTTGGCTTGCTACAAAACGTCCAAAGTTTGCCATTCCGTGGGTAATACCAATCATACCTGAAGAGAAAGTATGGAACACAGACCTCATGTCTACTGGAAAAGGAAAGGGTAACACAATGGAAAAAATAGTAGAACATATTCGTAAGCGAGAGGATGCTCTACTGTTTGACATTGATGAAAATGATGTAAGAGATAAAGGTGGTCCCAAAGACTCCTGTTGCGCTCTTGTCAAAGTAAAAGGCGAATTTGACATTAAAGAAAGGGAAACTCTGAAGGCACTTATCAAAGAAAGATTCAACATTGAAGATTCAAGAATGATTTTTGTCAAAATACCAATACTTGAAAGTGAGCAAGCTAATATCACAATATTAGTTAACACAAAAGCGATAGGTCCCAAAATACTTGAGATTGCAACGGAAGCAGAAGCATCATGGGATGCCTACAAAGAGGAATATGGCAAATGGGGCTTGACTACCGAGGAATTTAAACAGAGTTTGATGGACGTAGTTCATCAGTTTAGCTAGGTATTGAAAGATGGTTGATTTTCGTTTTCTTGATGATCTAGCTGTTAAGATAAAATCTGATAGACAACAACTGACCAATATTGAAGCAGAGCTAGCAAGGGTTAATTTCAGAATTCATGAGCTTCCTTTAAAGAGTGTAACAGAATCTACATTTGCAAAAATGATTGGAGAACAATATCATGATGAATTAGGAGAACTTGAAACGATTAAAAATGAACTTTTATCTGAAAAAGAGAAACTAAATGATGTAATAAAAAACGATACAGATACTTTTGTGACAGACGTTTCTTCAACAGATTTGATCATACCTTTAGAATTACCCCCAAAATTTCAGGATGGCAATACAATATTCAAATACAAAGATGGAGTCAAATTTAACAATCTTCTAAACATGTTAAGTGAATTACTTGGGTTAAGCGTACCAATTCTAGTTAAGGGCGTCATGTTTTCTGCATCGGAAATCATTGTTAAAGTCTCAGACGAATACGAAGCTAAACAAAAGTTCATTAGCACTATGAACGAAATTCAGAAAACCCTTTCAATTAAAAAAAGATAGATAGCAAGATAGTTTTCTTTTCTGTTCCTACTTACTATCATTAAGATCTTTCTATGGGTTAGAATAAGATATAACAAGGAAATATTAACGAATTTTTGTGAAGCGAAAAACTAGAAAAATTCTGATGATTCTAATGGCAGTCACATTTGCAGCTATAATGGTGGGAAGTTCAACTGTCGCATTATTTGGTGGTTTTGGAGGTGCAAAAACTACATCTCAAACCAATGGTACCACAATAACAGGCACGCCTGCCGACAATTACAAAGACTCAGATCGTCCCATATACTGTGAAACAGGCGATGCACAATCATCAACATACATAACAGAATTCAAGATTCCAACAGCATGTACACAACCCCTTGGTATTACTACCGACCAATCAGGAAATGTTTGGTTTACCGAATCAAATACAGGAAATCTTGGAAAATTTGATCCTTCAGTTGGAAATTTTACTGAATATTCAAATGCATTATGGCAAAAGAAGGAAAAGTCAATGATGTGGGGAATAGGTTACGCGGCAGATGGAAATTTATGGTATACTGATTCAGGGCACAATTTAATTTGGAAGTTCTCTCCTACCGACAAAAAATATACCAGTTTTAATTATGAAATAACACCTGATCAAAAAGAGTCATTTCCTCAAATGCTTGTAACAAATGGTAAAGAAATTTTAGTAAATGATTTTGTCGGGAAAAAATTGACATATTTCAAGTCAGATGAAGTAGGCTCAAGCATAAACTATACAACAATATCATCTCCAGGAAACTATAATTTTACAAGTGCAATGGCATATGATTCCAATGGAAAAATCTGGTATACTGTATGGAATTATCAAAAAGGTGGAAGTCTTGTGAGATATGATCCGCAAACAAAAAATAAAACTGAATATAATTTGCCGCCAGGGATTTTTGCTCCAAATGGAATATCAGCTGACAAGGATGACAATCTATGGCTAACAGACACCGCAAGTAGTCTCTTTTTTAATTTCGATCCAAAGAGCCAACATTTTACAAAATTCATAACTCCAGCTCCTCCTCAATCTACTTATGGAAATTCATCAGGTTTGATAAAAACGCCAATTTCAAGATTATATTGGAATCATTTCGATGATAAAGGAAGGATTTGGTTTAATGAACAAGTTGGGAACACCATGGGATTTTTCGATCCTTTAAAAAACTCCCTTGTAGAGTATTTGGTACCTTCTAAAAATTCAAACTGGGCTGATTGTGGTCCTCTAAAAGATTGCGGGGTAGCTCAAATCCTTGATTTTGCAGTAGACAAAGAAAAAGTATGGTTTACAGAATGGGTAGAAAACAACATCGGCTATCTTGATCCTAACATAGCTTTACCAATTGATGTGAATGTAAATCCTGAAGAGATTACCCTTGGAAGAGGAGAGAATGCAACCGTATCATTTACAATTACTCCAGCAAAGCAACTAAATGATACCATTGATTTGGTCACTGTAAACACTGCTGGGCCTAATGATCTTATTATTTCAGGTATTAATCAAAAAGTAATAATTGAAAATCAGCCAAAAACCATTTCATTGACCATTTCTGCAGACAATTTTGCACTAACAGGCACCTACAAAGTCCTTATCGGTGCAAGAGACAATGATGTCACAACATCCAAGTTTGTCACTGTCATCATAAAATGACTTGGTTCCGAAGATTGATTATGATGTAGGGATTTTAGTATATAGTACAAAGTTTGAAGGAATAGGTGGCAAAATACGAGCGAATCAAAAAGATTTTTTTGTATCTGAAATCTTAGATGACAATGTATTATCTAAAATTTCTGAAAAAGGATCATACGCGGTATACAAGTTAAAAAAATATGGAATAGACACAAATCACGCCCTATCAGAAATTTTTACAATTCATGGATTGAGGCTAAAAGCGCTAGGGCTAAAGGATGCCAATGCCATTACTGAACAATTTGTGTGTAATACAAATACATCAAATTGCCCCGAGAGATTTTCTACAAATAGATATGATCTTCAACGAATTGGATTTACTTCAAAACCTCTTACAAAAAAAGACATGATTGGAAATCATTTTGAGATAAAAATACAAGATGTAGATATTACAAAAGTTGAAAATTTTGGCGATGCTAAAAAGATTTTGAATTTTTTTGGATATCAAAGATTTGGTAGTACAAGACCTGTTTCACACCTCATAGGAAAAGCAATAATAGAGAATGATTTTGAAAAGGCAGTTCATCACATTCTTGCATTTAGCTCAGAATACGATTCATTAGAAAACAACAGAATAAGAACTATGCTTGATGATAAATCAAACTATTTGAAGGTATTAAAAGAAATGCCACCTCAGATGGATCTTGAAAAAAATGTACTTCACGAAATGATACAGCATGGAAATGAAATGAAAACCATAAGAGCAATTCCTCTGAATTTGAGAAGATTATTTGTACGAGCTTTCCAATCTTACTTATTCAATTCTGTAATCAGCATGGCTTTTGAGAACGGCGAAGAGTTGTTTGCACCTAAAGAGGGAGACGTATGTTTTGATAAAAAAAATAATCTTGGAAGATACCAAAATGATCCAGAACAAAGGCTCGCCATACCTCTTGTTGGATATTCATACACAAAAAAAAATCGATTTGATTATTATATTTCCAAAATTTTAGAAAAAAAACAAGTTCATGCAAAAGATTTTTTTGTAAAGGAAATGAAA
>CAZHDX010000115.1:0-4620 GCA_964531195.1 uncultured Nitrosopumilaceae archaeon | reverse complement strand
TTCTTGCCGGGACAACAAGTGGTGTTGGCAAGACCTCAATTAGCTGTGCTATAATTTATGGAATAAAAAAGAAGGGATTTTCTGTCCAGTCATTTAAGGTTGGACCAGACTTTATAGATCCTAGTTATCTTAGTTCTGTATCAGGAAAACCTTCGCGAAATTTAGATCCCTGGCTCATGGGTGAAACTGGAATTGTTAAATCCTTTGTAGAGCATTCTGATTCGCATTTTTCCGTAATTGAGGGAGTGATGGGTTACTATGATGGATTTTCAGGTGACTCTAATTATTCCAGCACACATCATGTAGCATCTATTTTGAAAACTCCAGTAATCTTGGTTCTGGATGCAAGTAAGACTGCACGATCAATTGCTGCAACTGCATTAGGATTTGTGAAATTTCATAAAAATTCTAGAATCTCAGGTTTTATTCTAAATAAGATAGGTAGCAAAAAACATGAGGATCTGTGCAGGCAAGCGCTTTTTCCATTGAATATTCCTATTGTTGGCGTGATTCCTCGTAATCCTGATCAAGTCATGGAATCACGACATCTTGGATTGATTCCAGTATCTGAGCAAAGAAGACTCCAATCAAAGATTTCAAAGATAGCAAAAACAATGTCTGGTTTTATAGATATTGAGAAAATCATTCAGATAGGAAACAAAGTTCCATCTCTTAATACTTTTACTAAAGAAAAGAATTCAAAACAGAAAACCACTATAGCAGTTGCACTAGATGAATCTTTTAATTTCTATTATCAAGACAATTTGGATGCACTAAAAAAAGAAGGAGCAAAGATAGAGTTTTTCAGTCCAATATCTGATTCAAAGATACCTGAATGTGATGGAATTTACATTGGTGGTGGATTCCCAGAAGTACTGGGCAGTGCACTTGAAAAAAATTTACGGATGCGCAAAAATGTTAAGACTATTGCCGAGTCTGGCACGCCAATCTATGCCGAATGTGGTGGTCTGATGTACCTTACAAAAGCCATTGATTATGGTACAAAAAAATTTAACATGGTGGGACTTTTTGATGCTACGACAAAAATGCAAAAAAAATTAAAACTAAACTATACCAAGGCCATAATGATAAAAGATTGTCTTGTTGCACGAGGGTCAAGTACAATAAAAGGACATGAATTTCATTTTTCTGAGCTGGAATCTATCTCAAAGGATTCTAAATTTGCTTATGATCTATCAATAGGGATTGGCATAAAAAATCAAAAAGACGGGTTGTCACAATATAATACACTTGCCTCATACATGCATATACATTTTGCACAACCTGATATTGCAAGAAATTTTGTTCAAAACTGTATAAAAAAATCTAAAAAATAATTTTGAAGATTAGAAATATTTGAGTATCACTTGCCAGCAAGATGATACTGCATTACATAATCACTTCCGTATTGCTGGATTAGCATCTGAAGTGCCTTTAACTGCTCAACTGATTTTGCATTCTCCATTTCGTTAATATTATTTCTTGACAGACTGTGATGCGAGTAAGACATTGTTCCAAGCACAAAGTTTTCATTCTCTGATTGCTGTGCCTTTGGAATGAGTGTCCCTGTCTGAATGTTAAGCACTTTGTTGTTTGCATCCTCTATTACTAGTGACACTGTCCTGGTTTGAGTATCATAAAACCAGAACAGCTTACCTGGTTCCCCATTGAAAACAGATGATGCATCATGTATGTGAGATAATACTTGTGGTTTGGCATATCCATCAGAGTCTAGCTGCTTTTGCAAGTCAGAAAGATTGTCATAGATTTTGACTGTAGATGGCAGCTGTGCTATAGATGGTGACAAAAACTCTCCTGTAAACTTGAGTGCATTTGTCATGGTGTAATCAATGGATGAGAGTTTGTTGTTCCATATTCGAATAATTGCATCCGATGTAGAAAGCTCTTTTATCGGAGTAAATGTAAATGTAAACACATCTACATTTCCTTGGGTTTGTTTGTTTACGCTGACATTTGACACAAGGCCTTGTGGGTCAGTGACTTGAAGACCAGTTGACTTGTCCCATGAAATACTGAGGATTGACTGACCAATATTTGACATTGGATGGGGTCCTATGTTTAGTGAGATGTGTATTGCTTCAAGACCTAATTGAGAATCAGTATATGATTTTGCCACAATTACGTTTGGAACATTTTTTACAAGTTTGTGTGTAGGAACGTCTATCAGATTTCCTGTCACACTGTAACTATCTCCGCCTATCGTAAATCCGTCAGATATCTTGAACAGGTCATTTCCTGACATGCTTGGTGGTGGTATTCTGCTTGAATCATCTCTTCTGGTATCAACTGGATCCGATTTTGGCAACGAATACGACTGTATCTGCATTGTTTCCAATTGTGTATGTACTGCATCGTTTGCAAATGTAAGAACAAGCTGAGGATTATTTGTAAGAGCTTCATTAGATTCAAAGTTGACAAGACCAGGTTGTGTCTCATCGGCCTTTTTTATAATCCAGCCAAAGTTGTTACCCCCACCCAAGAATCCTTGAACGTCTGGTGTGACATCAAACTCTATCCATCCTGACAGTCCGTTTGTTATGGTGATTGAATCAGTCTTTTGTGGATCAAAGTTTCCACCGTTCCATGAATTATCGCAGTCCTGAATACCGTTGTTAATGTTGTTGTCTATCGCACAATTCCATGTCGCACCCTGTCCAGTGCCGAAGAATTTGATTGAGGCAAAATCCGTGGCGGATAAATCATCTGGCTTTGCATTATAGCCGTTTCCCTCTTTCCAGTCCTGTAACAATTTATGTATGTTAATGTCTCGACCACTTCCCCACTGATTGTTATTTTTTACGATATGGAGCCTTAGTTTTGCAGACTGGAGAGTCTTGTCTGCAGAAGCTTTCTGTATGGAACCCTGATCAAATGATATTACAGTTCGTTTTATTTGATCGTCCAAATTTCTTATATGCAATTCAGAGTTTCCACCTTCGTTAGTGTTTGGTGATTTGTCCCTAAGGAAGCTGTCCTTGTTGGGACGCAGAAATCCTGCCTGTTGAGAATTTTTAGAAGGAATAATTGCAACACCAGCTGGACCCCCCCCAAGACCGCTGGAAGCAATTGTTGTTACTGTTCCTCCTGGAGTTACTTTAAGTAATCTGCTACCTGTATTGTCAACTACAATATAATTTCCATTTGAATCAATGGTAAGATCATATGGATATCCAAGACCACTGGCAATTTTTGTTACCGTTCCACTTGGAGTGATTAGATTTAGTCTGCCGGCAGAAGCATCGGTTACAATATAGTTTCCACTCGAGTCAATGGCAATACCAATTGGTACCCCTATACCGCTAGATACAATTGTTGTTGTTTTCCCTCCTGGAGTTACTTTAGCTAGGCTAGGAGTGCCAAAAATGCCAGGACAAGTTACAATATAGTTTCCACTTGAATCAATGGCAACTCCAGTTAGGAATTTAAGAGTGCTTGTAATTGTTGTTACTTTTCCTTCCGGAGTGACTTTAAGCAGTCTACTAGCTTCACCTGTCTCATCAATTACAATATAGTTTCCATCCGAGTCAACGGCAAGATTTCCTGGTTCTCCAAGATTGGGAGGAATTATTATTACCTTTCCTTCTGGAGTGATTTTAAGTAATTTGCCGAGGCTAAAATCAGATCCAATATAGTTTCCACTAGAATCAACGGCAAGACCAGTTAACCCATAACCACTGACGATTGTAGTTACTTTTCCTTCCGGAGTGACGTCAAGCAATTTAAGTTCAATAGGATTAGTTACAACAAAATCTCCAGATGTGATGCCATTGGCATCAGGAATTGTTAGCATGAACAAAGTTAGAACCAATACAGGTAGAATGGGAAGAAATAATTTTTTCATAACCCCACCTTTTGCCAGTAATAGTTTCATTATTTTAAGTATGTCGTAGCTTTCCACAGATTGAGAAACAAGATGATATCAGTACAAATCTGATTAGAAATTCATCAACTCTTCGTTGAAAAATATTAACAAATTTGAGATGGAAATTTTAAACACTCTTTAAATTTGACTATACGTTTCAGATCATGAGGAAAAGAGATTGTCTAGCAAATATTTAGGAGATGTTTTTGCTTACAAATTGGTAAACCAAAAAGGCTCAGGCTCACATGTAATATTAGGAATAATTATTTTAATCATTGGTATCGGTATTGGTCTTTATACCAAAAATGATGCTATAACATATGTAACCATAGCAGTGGGAGTCGCAGTTATTATCTCAGCATTTCTAATGATAATCAAACAATTTGAAAGAGCAGTAATACTTCGCCTTGGAAAATACAATAGACAAGTTGGGCCAGGCGTACAAACACGTCTACCTTTTGTTGATAACATTTTGGTTGTAGACATTAGGGAGAAGGTAAGTGAATTTAAAGCAGAAAGGATGCTTACAAAAGACAATGTACCTGTAACTATTGACGCAATTCTTCGCTATAAAATAATTGAGACTCGAGCAAAAGATGCGATACTAAATGTAGAAAACTTTAACCTGATGATTCAGCAAGTCTCCCAGACTACGCTTCGCAATAACATAGGATCTTCAGTTTTCCAAGATATTTTATCAAAAAGAGAGGAAATCAATGCGCATGTTAGAACCATAA
>CAZHDX010000114.1:0-4662 GCA_964531195.1 uncultured Nitrosopumilaceae archaeon | reverse complement strand
AATTATTTCGGAACAAACCATCAACTATGATAATTTCTTTTCCCTCATCTGAAGGATAGAGTGGAAGACATTTAGCTACAGTTCTTCTTTTTCCTTTAATCTCAATGACATCACCTGTTGATGCACTAAGAGAATCCATGGAATCATAATCGATACGTGCTACTCCTCTACCAACATCACGAGTATACGCCTCAAGTACTTTGAGAGAGAGTGCATTCTGACTCATATAGATTAAACAAGCCAAAACTAATTTTTATACCTTTGTCGTCTTTTATTCATTACAAAGATCAATCACAAGCTTAAAATTTACAAGATAAATCAGGCTTGTTGCTTTGGGTAAGAGACCGTTAGTTAGAAGACGTGGTAGAGGAGGAATGCAATTTCGTGCATCATCTACCGGTAAGTTATTTCCTGCAAAATACCCAAGATTTGGACTCTCAGAGCAACGAGAGGGTCTAGTCATAGATCTAGTACATGAGACAGGTCGTGATGCTCCTCTTGCAAAGGTTAGATTTGATGATGGTTCTGTTTCTTATTTTCCTTCAATCCTTGGTACCAAAGTCGGTTCAACAATACAATTTGGATTAAATTCACAAATTTCCCCGGGAAATGTAATTAGTATTCAGAACATTCCAGATGGGACCATTGTAAGTAATGTTGAAAAATATTTTGGTGATGGAGGTACGATTGTAAAGTCGGCTGGAGGTTATGCTACAGTGTTTTCTCATAGCTCAGAAGGAGTTACTTTAAAACTTCCTTCTGGGAAATTTACTACTCTTCATCCTCAAAACAGAGCTATGATTGGAATTCTTGCAGGCGGTGGTACTGGTGATAGACCATTTATGCGAGCAGGTCCTGCATGGAGAAGAAAACGATCCAAGGGTCACAAATATCCTATTGTTCGAGGAGTTGCACAAGCAGTTTATGTACACCCTCATGGAGGAGGCAGACATCAACACGTCGGTAGAAGTTCTACAGTATCTAGAAATGCTCCACCTGGACGCAAAGTCGGTAGCATAGCTGCTAGAAAAACTGGAAGATCTAGAGTTAAAGAAAGACTCTAGTTTTAAAATTCCCCAAAATTAATTAAGAATAGAAAAAAATCTTTAGTGTGTCACAAAAGCGTATTCATTTATTCGTAAAAGGAAAAGTACAAGGAGTTTATTTCCGCCAAGGAATGAAGGAGGTTGCAGAAAAGAAAAATGTAACAGGGTGGGTAAGAAATCTTCAGGATAAAAGAGTAGAAGCCATTCTTGAAGGAAAAAATGCCGACGTAGATTCTGTGCTAGAATGGAGTCATAGGGGATCTCAAAATGCTATTGTTGATGATGTTGAGATTCTAAATGAAAATTATAAAGGCGAATTTTCAAAATTTGAAATATTGACTTAACGAATCGTGTTGTATGCATCAAGAAGTGATTCTTTTACGTCTTCAAGAGACTGATCATACCTTATTTTAATTTCTTTTTGAGGCTCTTTTCTATCTCTTCTTATTTTTAGTAAAATGGAATCATGTTGGGGTTCAATATCAGCAAAGAAACGAAAAGTCATTGATTTGCAGAAGACTATCCTATGCATGCGTACATCCTCAACTACATTTTTTCCAAGAGAAAGACAATATTCTCTTACAGAGTCAAAAACTGGTTTTACCAAAGATGGAATTTGTTTTTTAAAATCTTCATAACTTCTAGTATTTCCGGAAGAAATCAGGTCCATATTTTACGATTTGTTTAAGGAATATTTAGTAGTAGCTCTGCCAGTTCCGATCTAGGCAAACAACCTCATCCCATGTCAAGCAAGATCCGCCACGTAGACGACGCAGCGTGGATACTCCGCCTTAGGATTGCTCCCTCCCGGACCTCATCCCTTTCAGCAGTTCGGTCTTGGAGACCATCCCTTCGGATAGCTCCAGTCCTGCATCCACCCGCTTCGGCGTGATTTCATTTCCGCAAGTCAAGTGAGTATTATCCATCTAGAGATTTACCCAGCAGTTATCAGATCTCTGCGTATAGCCGGTTTCAGATTTGGGGCACGGCTAACGCCCCGATCTTCCCTACTACCGCTTTTTTCTACAATGAAATCTTATATTTGCATTAGGATTCGCCTTGTTTTAGTTTTACAAGCATATTACAAACTGAACAAATGTCCCCAGTACAATCGTTACCGCATTTGGAACAAGTTTTTCTTTTTTTATGATTGAAGTCTTTAATTAAAGGGGAAATTTTCATAAAAGACCTATACATATTATTTTTGATTCCAATGTGATTGTTTTCCAATGAATTCAAAAACTCACGGATCTCTGTTCTTATCCCCTGATTCATATGAGGACATTGTTCCGATTGGAAAGGAATATCATTTACAAATGCATAAAAAACAATCTCATTTTCATATATTTCACAAAATGGTTTTATCTTGCCAATTTTTTTTGATGAAATATCTGGATCCATCCATCCAATTTTGTTTGTATCTCCTGACAATATATTAATAACAAAGGTCTGAAGTGTGTCGTCTAAATTATGTCCTGTTGCAACTACATCTACGTCCAAGTCTTTTGCTCCAAAATCAATTGCTCTCCTTCTCAGAGTACCGCAGATAGAGCACGATGAAGTTTTCTTATCTTTTAGTTCGAGTAATTCATTTAGGGTGATATCAAAAAGATCATTGTAGGAAAATACTTTATAATCAACTCCTATGTTACTGCAAAAATTTTTTACAATTTCTAATGCTTCATCTCTGTAGCCTGGTATCCCCTCATCAATTGTTATAGCTTTTAGCTGAAAATCGTGAGATTTCGACATTTTTTTAAGCACATGTAAGAGAGAAAGAGAATCTTTACCTCCTGATACTGCTACTCCAACAAGATCTCCTTTTTTTATCATCTTATGTTTTGATATTGTCTTTGCAGTTTTTTGTAAAATAGAATTTGAAAAACACGGTGCACATAAGCTTTCTCCAGAATACTTTCTTGAATATGCTGCTGCATTGTTACATTTATCACATTTCATAGCGGATTTTTTTATTTCCCAAATTTAACCATATTGCGTGTGAAAAATCTTTCGTTAATTCATATTGTGATGAAACCGGATTTAACAACAGATAACCCTATGTTTAGGGCAAACAAAGCTAGAGTCAGTGCATAAATTGACCACATGGTTACCTTTAATGCCTTATCTGAAATCTTTTTTTCAATTATACTATGTATGAATTTTCCACCATCAAGTATCGGAAGAGGAAGCATGTTGAATATTCCAATAAAAAAAGAGAGCATCCAAAGCCAGAGGAGAAACATGAATACTTCTGGGCTCCAGTGAATATAATATGGAACTACGGGTTGATATGATGGAAATGCAGCTCTTAAAATTCCAAGCATTCCTTTTTGCGGATCATCTTTTGATGGTGTAGGAACTACATTAATTTGCAAAATTTTTCCATCTCTGAGTATAGAAACTGAGGCAGTCTCTCCTGGTTTTAAATTCGCTTTTTGAAAATCTTGTGGGTTTACAATGGGAATTCCGTTAATCGAGGTAATAATATCATTTTTAAGCAATCCTGCTTTTTCTGCTGCTGATCCTTCCGTTACTGAGATGATAGGTACACCGAGAGGTTCATGGTAAAGTGCGCCGCGGATTGGATCTGGTATTATTAATGCAAAAGATGGATTAAAAATAATTAATCCAGCTATAAAGAAAGAAAAAATAACATTTGATGTTGCTCCGGCGCCTATTACTCGAAGTCTGGAAATTTTTCTTGCTTTTGCAAATTCCTCTTCATCAGGTTCTACAAATCCAGCAAATAAGGCAATAAATACTGCAAATCCCCCAGTTTTTATTTTTATTTTCTCTAGTGTAGCAACTATACCGTGTGCACCTTCATGGATGACAAGAACAATTGGTACTGCTAGCAAAAAGTAAGCAATGTTTGGTCCTGATTGAATTGTAACACCAGGTATCAAGACTGTCATCTCAGAAAATGATTCTGGCTTTACAAAGAAATTGGATAGATTAGAGATAAGATACCAAAAAGCAAAGCCCATCATTATAAAGCCTGCAACAACACTTGTGTTAGAAAATATTCTAGTTATTTTTTGGGTTCTGCCTAAAATTCTGCTTAATATTATCTGGACATTTTGATTTTTGTAGACAAGACTGTATGGTTTTATTTCAAAACCGTGTTTATCAAGTTTAGAAGCTTTTGCAATTATGAAAACTATTACCCAAACAATCAAAACATAAAAAATTGAATTCTGCGTTAAAAAACTAAATGCCAAATTAATTGATACTCTTTTTAGTCAGGGTAAATTTATCAGTTGCTATGGGAGCAATAGTAATAATTTCAACATATCCGGACAAAAAATCTCTCCTAAAGACTGTAAATCTTGTGATAAAAAAACATCTTGCTGCGTGTGTAAACTATACTAAAATAAACTCTGTCTACATATGGAATGATAGAATGGAGAAAACAACAGAATTTATGGCATTTTTTAAAACTACCTCTAAAGCAAATTCATCATTAAAAGAACAGATCAAAAAATTACATCCATATAAAGTTCCAGAAATTGCGGAAATAAAGATAAACTCTACAAACAAATTATACCTTAATTGGCTTGTTCGATCAACTAATAGGTAAAAATCTTAGCAAAGAAACAATTCCTACTAATGATGA
>CAZHDX010000113.1:0-4823 GCA_964531195.1 uncultured Nitrosopumilaceae archaeon | reverse complement strand
AGTAATATTTGTTAATACATATTTAGAAAAGGCCTCAAGTTCCGCTTTTCGTTTTAGTTTTAAAAACTCCTCCAGCTGGGTCTTCCAATTTCCTTCTTGGTAACGTGGATCCTTTTGCAATTCATATATTCTTTTGATATCTGATTCGGTCATTGGAATAGTAGGAAGTTTATATTTTTCAATGTCAGTAGCCCATACGCCCAACCATTTTGCATCAGGAACCGTCAATTCTCTTAGGTGTGCTGCATTTGCGGATCCAGATTTTATTACCATAGCAATATGTTCTCCATACACATCACCATCGGCCAAAATCACTACTGGTAGATTCAATTCAGAGTTAAGTCTTTTTAAGAGGCTTCTTGTAGAACGCGGAGCTTGACCCGCAGTATCAACTATAATTGCTTTAAATTTTTTGTGCACTTTTTCTTCAACGAATCGTGTAAAAAGGCCTCCTTTTTCTATTGCAATTACAAGCTCAGCACTTGTATCTACTAACTCTGCGCTACTAAGGCTCGGTCCTATCAGATAACCATCAGGATGATCTGAAAGATTTACTCTTCTTCCTTCATAACCTGGTACTGTATATTCAATGGTTAAATCTCCAAAAACACTGCTTCTTTCTTCAGGAAAAATATGAAGGTCTTCCCGCGGAAATGACAATAGTGCTTCAAGATCTACTATGATATTGTCAGATTCTGGCTGGTCTTCAAAATCAATCGAAAAGGCTTGAGACGAATAATAAATATCTCTTAATGTTGATGATTTTCCCTCTCTTACCAATCTATTTACAAAAAATGCAAGCCATGCAAGTTGGGTATATGAACGAAGCTGTGACATGTTTCTCGCACTTCGAACTGCACTAGAGCTGCCAAGTATGTACTGTCTTAATTTTTTATCATATACGATATTACTAACGGATCTGCTTGGGATTGAGAATTGTGGAAATTTGCTACTATCTAGATCGGAATAAATCATAATTCCTTGATTTTTCAAAACTGAAAGTAGCTTCTCTTTCCTTGCCTCAGCTGTTTTCTTAATCTTAGATTTGTTGTTCTTCAAGTTCACTTCCCTTCTTTATCAGCATCTTATAATTTGGTTCCTTTTTGTTTCCAGAAAGCTCTGTAACAAACTGTGCAATAAGCGGAACATATTTTGAATAAAGGTTGGCTCTTTTCTTTGCCATATCTGCCATACCTTTCCTTGACATGTGGACAGCTAATTTTCTTGCCAGATATTGTAATGCATTTTTAAGTTCACGCTCTAATTCAGGTCTGTCTGCAACGTTTTCTTTTCCTACTGTTTTGTATGGAATCCTTGTAGAACAAATATGTGATACAATCACAAGTGGTGGTTCCCCTTTGATTTTATATCGACTCCAGTCCATTTCGTTAACAATTTTCAGAACAACGTCACTTCCTTCATCATAAAGAAGAGGAATTCGATTTGCAAAACGATATACTTTGAGACCAGTTGCTGGAATATCACCGCCATAGGCTATGCCCATTTCAACTACAAACGGAAATCCTGAATATGCAGACGCACTTCGTTGAAT
The DNA here is from genome assembly GCA_964531195.1 of uncultured Nitrosopumilaceae archaeon. GTDB lineage: Archaea > Thermoproteota > Nitrososphaeria > Nitrososphaerales > Nitrosopumilaceae > TA-20. The sequence goes on along the minus strand of CAZHDX010000113.1, from coordinate 3,271 downwards.
TACAGATGCAAATTCTGGATTGAAAAACTTCATCATTCCCTTTGCCAGAGGCTCTTCACCTAATGGTGCAAGACAGCTTGGATCAGGAGAAAGAAATTCTTCAAATTTTTGAAGCGCATCTGCTAGCCTTACAAGTTCTTCATTAGTCATGCTACCAATTCTTTTTTCAGATTTGAATTTTGCAAATTCACAAAATTTATCTGCTGTTGTAGGCCCAACACGCTGGAACCTTTTGGTTAGAAAGGAATGCAATGTGTCACCCTGAACAGTATTTGCAAGTTGTTTGTAATATGGACTATCAGGATCCAGTTCAGCTATACTTGATTTTGATTCACCAAAACTCCAATAGGTGAGTTTTTTGTTTGCGATATCAAGATCATCTATTCTAATTTTGCCAAGTTTATCAAAATCTAAATTAAGAAATGACATCATTGCAATAACTGTTCTTACAGGCCTAGAGAGATTTGACCATTTTTTTTGTGCCCTGTCTAGGATTCCTTGCGGATTAAGATTTTTTCTTTGCAACCCTAGTTCACTCCGCACTTTTGTGATCATGCTATTATCAACAATTGGTATTTGATAGTGAGTATCTACTATCATTCGTCTAATGGTTTCGACATCAATTCCATGAGGATGTGGTTTAATTACAGTAGGTGGAGATGGCATTTCTTTTACAATTCTGGGAAAATGAAACTTTTCTCCAGATGGATCTTCAAAAGTTATAGAAGCGTAGGGAGTAATAAGAGATGTTTGTGATACATAGTCTCTAATTTTAGTTCCTGCTTTTGAGTAATCTCCTTCTAAAACAATACTAACAGAAAGCCCGGTCTTTGAAGTCTCTTTTGTTGTATGTTTTTGTATAATCGGTTTATTTTTTTGTATATCAAGCAACATTACAAATTCATCCTGAGTTTTTCCATCTGCAGAACTCTTTACAGTGACAGGTTTGTTAGTGGTTATCTGACCATACAATATGGCCATAGTTGCACCAAGTCCAAACATACCTCTCGCTTGCTTGAGACCAAATTTTGAACCATAAAGTACTGTTCCAAATGCAAGTGGTACGTGTTTTGGTTCAATACCAGGACCATTATCTTTTACAGATAATATGTACGATTTTGGATCCGGCTGCTCTGGATCCACTGCCTTTATTGAAAGATGAATATCTGGTAATATTTTCTTCTGATCACATGCATCTAATGCATTTTCAACAAATTCTCTGACTGATGTATATAATGAACGGGTAGGATTGCTAAAGCCAGCGAGATCTCTATTTCTATAAAAAAACTCACTTGGTGAGATCTGACTAAAGGTTTCTTTAGTCAAAGACATTGCCATTCTCCCATAACTGTAATTTCTCCCGTTTTTCTCGTCTCCTTGCTTCTTGTAATTCGTTGTAAACCTTACCATGAGTGCTTCCATTAGAGAGTGTGGAAATAGCATCTATTGCATTTCTTAGCTGGTTTCCTTCTCCAATTATTGCAACAGTACGCCCATAAACAGAAATGCTAGCACCAGTAAGTTGTTCCATATTTTGTCTAACTCTACCACCCTCTCCAATTATTCTTGCTTTTATCCTTTCAATTTGGGAACTAGATTTACCGACAAATTCTCGCAAATCAATAATGTGTAATGCATTTTCACCTTCCAAAAGTTGCAAAGCTTTTTCAGGAGAAAATCCACGTCCTATTGCTAATACTATCTCCTGAGCCTTGAAAGGAAGCATATCTTCCATTTTGCCTGTTCCTCTAATTGTTACTTCTCCTGATTCACCATCTATATCCATTATAACTGAACATATTTTTTCAATTTTCTGTTTTATTATTCCAGATTTTCCAATCAACGCACCAATTCTATCAAATGGAATAAGAATAATCTTCTCGAAGCTCAATTTATTATCCTCTCAAATATATCAACGGGGTTTTCTACTGTCAAACCTCTTTTAACAAAGAATCTGGTTATATTTTTAATGTCTCTTTCAAGAAATTCTTTTGCATTTTGATGTCGTATGTCGACCGCAGAACCAAAATCAAATACGATCAGATCTTTTTCTGTTTTAAAGACATTGTATTCAGAAAAATCAGCATGCACCAGTTTTGCTTTTTTATATAAATCAGACATTATAGAAATGGATTGCATATAGTCCTCGTAAGTGACTTCTGACTCCACCAAGGTAGGTGTAGGCACCCCCCCTTTTCCTACAAATTCCAGAGCAAGTATATTTTTAATAACCATAAAGGGTTTGACTGACGAGATCTTGTGTTTAGCACACTGGTTCAAATTCCTAAATTCTTTTTGAGCCCAAAGTTCTATCATATTCCTTGTGCCTCTTTTTATGCGTGAAAATCGAGGATCTCCAAGAATATAAGGTTCTCTTTTTTTAAAATCAGTCGCTGTTACTAGATATATCTTCAGGGCGATGTCTTTTCCCTCTGGATTGACAGCCCAATACATTTTTGATTCCTTGCCAGATCCGATTACTCCGTTAACATATGAGATTATTCCAGAATTTATCATTTTAGATAAGATCATAATTGTTGTTTTATCGAGGACGTCATCTACAACTTTGTCTCGATCGAATATGTCTTTATCTGATTTTTGTCTTCTTTCATTTGCTAAAATTTTAATATCAATTCTCTTTGCTAATTTTTTTTTAATTTCATCTGACAATATCATGAATTAAATTAACCAAGTAAAATTGGTTGCTATTAGAAATCTTTTGGTAAATAACCCTTGTCTCTCAACCAATCAACTTGAGATAGAGTGTATCTCCAAGTTATGTCACCTCTATCATCAGATCTAAAATCCCAAGGTGCCAGTGTAACAACATCATTGTCACGAATCCAGATTTTTCGTTTTAGTTTTCCACGAATTCTTCCCATTCGTGTTTTTTCATCAGTACATTTTACTAGAACATGATCGCTTCCTAAAAGTTTTATAACTCTACCTAGAAGCTCACCTTCCTCTGGTAATTTCATTTCTTTAAGCTCACTTTCATTTAGAACTTTGCGTTTTCCCACTGTGATCAAAAAAACTTTCTTTTGAGCCAATATAAGTGATGTTTTATTGGAATTTGAAAACTAGAAGAAATGGAACTCCATCAATTTCTTTTACACCATTTGAAGATCCTATTCCAATTTTTACAGATAAATCAATTGTTTCTTTTCCTGCCATGTTTATTATTGAACATGTTTTCAAAAGTTTCTCTGCCTCTTCTCTCTCGACAATCTTGTCTGCAAAATAGCTTTTACTGATGTTTAGTGTTAAATCT
>CAZHDX010000112.1:0-4870 GCA_964531195.1 uncultured Nitrosopumilaceae archaeon | reverse complement strand
CAATTTTTCCTTTCTCAACATCCATTACTGTAATTCTTACCCCTTTTGAAAGATTTTGGTTAACTATTAATCCTGTATTACTTAAGGTATCTACAAACATTCGGTAAAAAGGGTAGTTGAAGGCACCTGGTTCGGTTTTGTCAGCAGCATAAACGGTAAACGCTTCGTTAGGTCTTTCATCAAATTGCATTTCTGCTACTCCAGGACCCATCCCTTTTACATTACCTGAAAACGAATCTTTTAGGAGGTCTTGACCAGCGCCATATAGGCCTTCATCTTTTGCAACTTTGGTTGCAGCTTCAAATGCCTTCCATGCAAGCTGGTGGATTTCTCGATTATCTACTCCTTTAGTATGAGTCATAATAATATGGATGTCGTCACCACAATATCCAATATAATTATCAATTAAGAGACCTTTTCCATCGTTTCTTACCTGAGATTTTACAATGTTTCTTACTGCATTTAACAATCCATCACTTGGTTTAGTATGTCCACCTATTCCACCAACATCAGCTTTGATAACTGAAACAGTAATTTTCATAATCCTAGTCAGAAATTACTTTGATTTATAGTATGTGAAAAATAATAATTGAATAAGTTTCTACAAATTCTTTTAATTTTATTAAAAAGAATCTGAAAAAATCGAAATGGTAATAAAGCCCATGCCTAGAAGGGTTCGTTATGAGTGCAAGTAAAAAACCACATTTGAACATGATAGTTACCGGACATATTGATAATGGTAAATCAACTACTATGGGTCATTTGCTAATGGATCTTGGTCTGATAGATGAAAGAACGATTGCTGCACATGCTGCAGAGTCAGAAAAAACAGGAAAAGGTGACACATTCAAGTATGCATGGGTCATGGATAACATTAAAGATGAAAGAGAAAGAGGAATTACAATAGATTTAGCTTTTCAAAAATTCGAGTCTCCGAAGTATTTCTTTACATTAATTGATGCTCCTGGACACCGTGATTTTATTAAAAACATGATAACAGGTGCTTCTGAAGCAGACTGTGCAGTACTTGTACTTTCAGCAAAAGAAGGTGAAACCGATACGGCTGTTGCACCAGGCGGCCAAGCGCGTGAACATGCCTTTCTTTTGAGAACATTAGGTGTTGGTCAATTAATTATAGCTATTAACAAGATGGATGATAGCAACTATTCCGAACAAGCATACAAAGTAGCAAAAGAAAAAGGAGAAAAATTGATCAAATCGGTCGGATATAAAGTAGAAAACGTTCCAATAATCCCGGTTTCAGGATGGAAAGGAGATAATCTTGTAAAGAAATCTGAAAACATGAAGTGGTGGACAGGAAAGACTCTCTATGAAACATTTGATGAATTTAAGCTACCAGAAAAGCCAATAGGAAAACCCTTGAGAATTCCAATTCAAGATGTTTATACAATAACGGGTGTGGGTACAGTTCCAGTAGGTCGTGTTGAAACAGGTGTTGCAAAGGCTGGAATGAAAATTGTTGTGATGCCATCGGGAGCGGCAGGCGAAATTAAAACAATTGAAACTCATCATACTCAAATGGAATCTGCCGAAGCAGGTGATAACATTGGTTTTAACTTACGAGGTATCGAAAAGAAAGACATCAAAAGAGGAGATGTGATTGGAACACCTGATAGCCCTCCAAACGTTGCAAAAGAATTTCGAGCTCAAATTATAGTAATTCATCATCCAACGGCAATAGCACCAGGATATACACCTGTTATGCATGCTCACACAGCACAAGTTGCTGCAACTATTGTTGCATTTGAAGCAAAAATCAATCCACAAACAGGTGCAGCCGAAGAAAAAGATCCGAAATTTCTTAAAGCAGGTGATTCTGCAATAGTAAGAATCAAACCGGTTCGTCCACTGCCAATAGAGACTTTTCAAGACTTTCCGGAGTTGGGACGATTCGCACTCAGAGACATGGGTGCCACAATCGCAGCTGGCGTTGTAAAAGAGATTACTGAAAAATTCACAAAATAGTGTTGTGCTCAGATGACACAATTGGCCCGAATTAAACTAACAAGCACTAGTCTGCCCAGATTAGATGGCGTATGTTCTGAGATCAAAGGAATAGGAGAGAAAACAGGGGTAAAAGTCAAAGGTCCTACTCCGTTACCAGTAAAAAGATTGAATGTTGTAACTAGAAAATCACCATGCGGTCAGGGCACAAATACTTATGAAAAATGGGAAATGCGAATACATAGGCGTGTAATAGATCTCACTGCAGACGACAGAGCAATCCGACAATTAATGAGGATAAAAATCCCAAATGATGTATACATTGAATTAACTTTAAAATAAATTTGTTAACCTTAAATTATGCATATTTTAAATAAAAATATGGCGACTGACGAAACTTTACCTGTGGAAACGGAACAAAAAGAACAACCGGCAAGCTTCAGCGTAGTTTATTCTTGTCTACGATGTGGAACCCAAGTGAGCCAGTCAGAATTAAGTAGATTGCCAGAAATAAAATGTATCTGTGGGTTTAGAGTTTTTAATAAACTAAGACCGCCTGTAGTGAAAACCGTAAAAGCTCTCTAATCTTCTCTGTTTCCTCTATAGGAATGATGTCTTTGTAAATGGGTTCTCATTTGCTCCATGCTTGTAAAAAATTGATTACATTTTTTACATTCATATGGAATGTTTTTTCCATGAATGACTTGTTCATGTTGCATTAATTCTTCTGTGTGTCGAAATTTTTTTTGGCATTGAATACATTTGAATTTATTAAAAAAAAACATGTTAACCCATTTTTGTTTTTTGAATATTCCAACATTCTTTGCATAATTGACCTTGTAATGACCATTGTTTTTTTGGATTATATCTAATTACACCTAATTTCTTTCCACAGATGGAACAAAACGTTTTTGATTTAGAATATTCTGCATCTTTTTGATCAAAACATGTTTTGCAAAGCAACCCCTTCATATTCCACTGATATTTTGGCTCCCATAAATCCGGTACATTCTTTTCTATACCGCATGTTACACATTTCTGTCTAACACTCAAATCATAATATTTTTGCATTTGTGAGACATAACAATCACCGCATAAAGGTCCCTCTACATCCCATTCTCTTTTTGGTTTATGCTTATGTGTGATACTTTTCTTACAAACAGTGCAAAATACTGTTTTATGACTCAGCAGGCCCACGAATTTATTAAGAGAATCGGTTAAAAAAAGATTAGGAAAAATTCTTTAAAATTGTACGTGTGTTACTAATTATTAGATAAGTTAATAGTACTTTTTGTGATATTATAAATAAAAAAGAATTGTCAGATAATGATTTTAAATGTTTTCTAGAGCTTCTTCTATGAGTTGACTGGCGTTTAGCATTTTTTTTCTTTTAGCAATTGTTTCGATCAGTTTGTATTGATCAGTAGTAAAACAAATTGGCATTGTACGTTCTTGCATAATTAATTTTGAATCAAGGAGTATTATATCTTTTGTGGTTATTAAATAAAACATTTTTCGTATAATTAATTATGAAAATCAAATTGATTTGCTATTCTTTATACACGTATTTGCGCTGTCCTTTTACATCTGGATTATTTTCAACATCTAATAACACGAATTCTTTTTTACTTTCAAGAATATTTTCATTCGGTCCGCGCTTATTTTCATGAATATCTTCATATTCTTCAAGTGAGAGTTTTATTCTGTTTCCTATTTCTGATTCTAAATTCATATCTCTTACAATTTCTTTATATTGCGGCAAAATTACGCCGCTAAAAACCATTGCACTACTGCCACTTCCATATGAACCAAATCCGACTCTTTTTCCCTCAAGATCTGTCCCTTTTTGGAATTCAAATTCAAGACAGCTTCTAAATCCTAAGTATAATGATGCCGTATAGAGATTTCCAATCATTTGAGATGCAATAAGTGAACTTGCAAGTTTTTGATCATAAACTTCTTGAAATTCCTCTACCTTTGTAAATTTTTTAGTAAATTCATGATCTTTTGTCATAAATTCAGAGTCAGCTAAAACTGATTCAATAGTTCCACGAGGATCTTTTGGAACGGGTTCTTGCATTCCAATCTTCTCTATTATTTTTTTCCAGCGAGGTAAATTTCTCCATTCATGTCTTAAAAGATATGCTAAAGCCTTCTTACCCATATTGCTATAGGGCAAGTGCATGTTTAGGAAATCAATATAATCTAAAATTGTTTCGTCTTCTTTTAACTTCATCAACCCAGTGGACAACACTTTCTCTTTGTATGTCATTAATGCTTTTTTTACCTGAATCATGTATAGCAAATTAGAATATTGTCCATTGACAATTGGGGTTTCCTTTCCAAAAGGCCTATAGAAATCATATTCATTTTTAATTGATGTTGATGTTACTTTGGCATCAAACTGTAACACTCTTGGGTTATCATTAACAAGCATAGCAACTGCTCCTGCACCTTGTGTATATTCACCGCTTGAACCTAAATCATATTTTGCTATATCTGAAACAACAACTATGGCGGATTTACCTTCTGCTTCACCTGCTCTTATCCAATTAGAATTATCATACAAAGCATAAGACCCGCTTACGCAAGCAAATTTGCATTCAATGCCACCGCAGTGATCAAAAGAATCCTCGCCATAAATTTGCTCAAGCATGCCAATTACGTAAGAATTCATTGCCTTGGATTCGTCTAAAGAAGATTCAGTTGCTACATACAATCTGCCGATATTCTTTGGAGAAAGATTATCTCTTTCCATTAATCTTAAACACGCATTTGCTGCCATGCATGCGGGATCCTGATTTGTATCCACCATTGCCATTTTAGATATGCCTAACCCTCGTTGAAGCTTTTCAGGATCCATTCCTCTAGCTTGTGCAAAATCTCCTGCATCTACAAATAATCT
>CAZHDX010000111.1:0-4906 GCA_964531195.1 uncultured Nitrosopumilaceae archaeon | reverse complement strand
CAAATCTAGCGAATACAAATCTTAAGGGAGTTGATCTTTCAGGAAAGGATCTGACCGGAACGAATCTCAGTGGAGTTGACCTGTCAGGAAAGGATCTGACTGGGACAATTCTTGTTGGGGCAAATCTAGCGAATACAAATCTTAAGGGAGTTGATCTTTCAGGAAAGGATCTGACCGGAACGAATCTCAGTGGAGTTGACCTGTCAGGAAAGGATCTGACTGGGACAATTCTTGTTGGGGCAAATCTAGCGAATACAAATCTTAAGGGAGTTGATCTTTCAGGAAAGGATCTGACCGGAACGAATCTCAGTGGAGTTGACCTGTCAGGAAAGGATCTGACTGGGACAATTCTTGTTGGGGCAAATCTAGCGAATACAAATCTTAAGGGAGTTGATCTTTCAGGAAAGGATCTGACTGGAGCTAATCTTAAGGGAGATTACCTGTCAGGAAAAAACTTGACTGGGACAATTCTTGTGGGAACAAATCTAGCTAATGCAAATCTATATCACACCGATCTTGCAGGGAAAAATCTTACAGGAGCATTCTTACACACAACAAATCTTTATGCTTCTAACCTTGCCGGTGCTGACTTATCAGGCATTAACTTACAAAAAACTGTATTAATAGATGCTAACCTAAACAAAGCCATTTTACATAGAGTGAATTTATCTGGAAGTAATTTAACTGGAACAAATCTAACTGGTGCTGATTTACATAATTCATTCTTACGAAACGTGAATCTCTCAGACAAGGACTTGACAGGAACAATTCTTTCTGGAATCAACTTCGCAAACTCAAATCTTAGTGGCATTGACCTTTCTGGAAAAGATTTAGCAGGAACTGAATTGGTTGGTGTCAACCTAAGTCATGCAAACCTTACCGGAATAAACCTAGGTAAAAAAGATCTAACTGGAGCTAATCTGCGTGGAGCTGATTTAAGAGGAACCGGGTTGTGGAAAGTTAAGCTAATTAATGTAAATTTATCTGATGCAGACCTCTCAGGTGATGATTTAAGAAATGCCATATTTAAAAATACTAATTTTACTAATGCTAATCTATCGGGAGTTAGCTTTTCAGGAAATGACTTGACAGGAGTAATTCTTGATGGTGCTAATCTTAATGGTGCAGATCTTACAGGTGCCAATGTAACAGGCATTGATATATTAAATTTAAAAGGTGACCAAATCAATCCAAACAACTCTACAATGATGTCTAAATCAACATCTTCACTTGAACCAAATAATAAAATACTTTCTGATTTCCAATCAGAAAAGAATTGGATCAAACAATCTTTTACAGGCACTCAATCATACGATTTCAATGATTTTATCAATGGTTCAAAAAGTCTAAAACTTGTTACAAGTGGCAACGGTTCTGCTACATTTACTCGCAATCATGTTTTTTCATCAAACATTAGCTTGGAAGATTCACTGATTTATGCGTGGATTAAGGTTGATGACCCATCTAAATTAAAAGAATTATGGTTTTTCTTTTCAAGTGACAATTTTAATTCCTCATGGTATACTTGTAAAATCAAACCATTAAATGAAATTAAATCTGGAAATTGGATAAAGATATCAATGAACCCTCAAGAGTGTACAATAATTGGATCCCCTGACATATCTTCTATTGACAGGATCCAAGTTAGGATTAATGATTATGCGAGTGGACCTGTTGCACTACACATCAACGAAATATCCATAGAATAGAAATAAATCTCACTTAATAGATTATTGACATTTTAATTAAAATCAAATAGATTGAGTTTTACCAGCGAAAATGGAGCATAATATGAGTAACGATAATTGTGACGCTTAAGGCTACCGTAACTCCTGTAATTGTCACTCCAATGAAAAGCATTTTCTTCATCTAAATCCACTTTATAATTATGTCGAGATCGTTTGTGAGAGAAGATTAACATTATCAACAAAGACGAAAAAAGCCTTTTGTACCATGTTTATCACAATAATATTTATCGTTCTTAAATTATTGTCAATATAAAATAATACAACGTAAAATGGAATATAAAATATTATAAATTACAGCCTACAACTGTATGTAATATAATTTTAATACGCAATTATTTATCGATCAAAATGATAGTTTTAGGATGCTAGCATCAGAGATTCAGGAATCTCAAATGAAATCAACTAACCGAATGACATTGAGATTACCAAATCATATTTTAAAAAAACTAAAAAAAGAAGCTGAAAAAAAAGATCTGCCACTTAATGCAGTAATTACAAAAATTTTGTCAAAAAATACAAATTATGAGATGGAATTCAATGCAATTCCCTCCATAACGATGTCACATAACTTATTTCTTAAGATGATAGATAAAATTGATGAGGAAAATTTAGAAAAGATTTCAGTTGATGGTCCTGATGTTATAAAAAAATTATTCACAATTATTGGAGTGGATTATAATTTAGATAACATCACTGAAAAATATTTTATAATTTTAGCTAAATATTGTGGATGGTTTAAATTTACCCATACAATTGATGGGAATCATTATAGATTTGTATTTGAAACTTCATTTGGTTCAAAATGGACAAAATTTCTATTATCGTATGTAAAAAACATTCTACATTCATTAAAAATCCATTTAGATAATGAATCAATCCATGACAATGTAATATTATTTGAATTCAAAACTCATTGAAATATCATGACGCCATGTGACGCAGTTTGCCTCTAAATACCTATAAGCCATTTCCAAAAATGGAAATGAGATGAATACTTCCGACGAGATACATACAACCGACTCATCTCAAAGCCAAATTGTCAGTGTGTTGGATACAAACCATAATTTTCTAGTTCAAAAATGTGCGTTCTGCGACAAAGAGATGGAATTAGTCGAGGGTACTATAATTTTTGGAGATTTATGGTATCATAATTCTTGTTGGAAATCATTTAACGGTTCGAGGGAAATATCATGAAACCTGAGATTAATACACAATCAGAAAAAAAAATTCTCATCATAGGACTCGGACAAATAGGACATAGTAACGCAGAATACATGAAATCCTTAGGATTAAACGTTGATGGTTTTGATATCAGCGACAAGGCTATTAAAAGGGCCATTGAAAATGGTGTAATTTCTAAAGGAGCTGTAAATTTCCGAGATTATGACTATTACGTCATATGCATTTCAACACATAGGCCTGAGGATATGTTCGTGCCGTATTTGGATGGTCTTTTTGATATTGCAAGAAAAATATCACATGAAGGAAAGAATGGCGCTCTTGTTGGCATTGATAGCACGATAACGAAAGGAACATCTGAAGAAATTAAAAAAATATTGGGACACAGACTGCATGTTGCACATGTCCCTCATAGATTTTACATAAATGAGAAAAAAGATCATGGAGTAAAGCAGACAAGAGTCTTGGGAGGTTGTGAATTATGTTGCGTAAAAGAAGCCCAATACTTTTATGAAAAAATTCTCCAAATTCCATTACACACTGTAAGCTCGGTAGAAATTGCTGAGCTTACAAAAGTTGTAGAAAATTCTTATCGATTTATGGAAATTGCATTTGCAGAGGAATTAAAGATGGTATGCGATAATACTTCAATAGATTTTATTGAATTAAAAAATGCCATTAATACAAAATGGAACATAAAAATTCTTGATGCAAAGGATGGTATTGGCGGCCATTGTTTGCCAAAAGATAGCCAAATGTTTTTGGAGTTTTCAAAAAAAATGCCAACAAATAGTTTGATTAATGCAGCAAAAACCATCGATAAACAATATAGAATACATATGGCCGAGCGATCCACTCAGGAATTCCCGTTAACAAGTTAGTGAAAAAAATGAGAATACTCTATGTCGGAGCAATTTCCACTAGCACAGTAGTAATTCTTGGCATAGCACTGGTAATTCCTGCTTTTTTTGCACCTACCCAGTTTTTACCAGTTGTTCTCTCATTTGAGATAAATGATGAAGCCAATCTTCCAGATTGGTGCAAAGAATTATCATCTGTGTTAAAAAAATATGACATAAAGGCAGTGATTTTTGAGAGTGGTAAAGTTGCAGAACAACATCCAGAATGTGTTAAAGATTTTTCGAATAAAGTAGACATTGGTAGTGAAACGTATGATTACGTGCCTCTAGTTTCAATTCAAGATTATTCGCAACAGTTAGCTGAAGTTAAAAAAGGTAAATTAGCTGTAGACACTGCTGGCAATTTAAATTCAAAATTATTTAGGGCACCTTACTCTATGGTAGATGTAAATATTTATTCACTTCTAGCACGTTCTGACATACTAGCTGATTTTTCATACAAACAACAATACAACAAGTACTACAATAACCAATTCTTAAAATTTGATTTGCTATCATATGATGGGACAGAAACTTCACCAACATTTATTCAAGGATTGTCTACTAATAGCGCTCCAGTCTTTATTTATTTTGATAATTCTACACCTGTAGAAAAAATTGATGAATACATTTCGAAATTAAAATCGAGCCAAATAAAATTCTTTAACGCTTCTGATCTAGTTGGACAAGATCTTACTAATAGACAAGGATGGTTTACTTGACATTAAATCCACCCAATACCATACAATTCAAGGCTGCAACTCAAAAAATAGCAGAAAATGGAAGGATAACTACCAAGAAAAAGGCCTGGGTTATTAGATTATCAGCAGTCATATTAATTTCTCAAGTAATATTTTTTAATCTACAACAAGGGCTGGAAATCAACGATCCCCTGGTGGTTTATTCTACCCTGATGCCAATACATGCTCTTATTGTTATGGCAGTTGGATGGTTCCTTTATCGAAATCCTGCAAAAGGAAAGGTTGGAACGGATCTTGTTTCTGTAATTGTTCCAGTGTATAATCAAAAAGCTATGATTGACATAGTCATTGATGCAATATTTCAATCTACACACAGTAA
>CAZHDX010000110.1:0-4931 GCA_964531195.1 uncultured Nitrosopumilaceae archaeon | reverse complement strand
CTTTTATATCTATAATACAAAAGACGAGGTGGATGTTTTTATCAGGTCACTTAATCGAGCACGGGAGTTATTCAAGCTATGAGTAGTGCAGATATTTATCGTGAAATAATTTTAGATTATTACAGGAATCCAAGAAATTACGGAAAGATAGATAGTCCTGATATATCAAAAAGAGATAGCAATCCCTTATGTGGTGACGAGTTAGAGATGCACATCAACCTCAAGGACAACAAGGTTTCTGACGTGAAATTTACTGGCAAGGGATGTGCTATCAGTCAAGCAAGTGCTTCAATGTTGACTGAATTAATTATGGGAAAGGATTTTGAGTTTGTAAAAAAGCTAACCAAAGATGACATTCTTGACAACTTGGGATTGCATGACTTGGGACCTGCCAGAATAAAATGTGCCTTGCTATCACTCAAGGTTCTAAAATATGGAATATACTCTTATCTAACTGACAAGATAAAAGATACTGTTTCTGCTGATAAGATAAAAGAAGAAGCATCAGGTCTATTTTGATTTGCTTAGTCAAGATGCATCTATTCCTCTACAAATAAGAAAAATAATATTTGAAAAATTCAATGATACAAACCTACGATTTACAAACGATGAAGTCTTTGAGAATTTAAAAGGTGACTTTTCTCCGTCCCTAACAATTGATGATATGCCGCCATATTTTAAAAAACTTCACAATGAGGGATTTTTACGACCTATTGCCCAAGATTTTACAACTCAGTGGTACAAACTCTTTGCCAAAGTTGAAAAATTCCGATGCAATTCATGCAATTTAGAAATTCATCTGGGAGAACTTGAACCTAGAATCTGTCCTAATCCAGAATGCAAGGCTTCTATTTAGCTCTATATCTAGCAGCTGCTTCTTCTAAGGATTGAATTAAGGGAAGTTTTACTCCTGTCAAGTAGAGTACTAGCGCGCCACCTGCTGTGCTGATGTGGTTTATCTTTTTTTCTAGACCGAATCTTTTGAGTGCCGCATTAAGGTGACCTCCACTCACTATAGTAGTGGCAAACGAATCTGCTACTCCTCTGAGTAAACTTTCAGTTCCGTACTTGAATTTGTCATTTTCAAAAAATCCAGCAGGACCACTCATAAATACAGTCCCGGCGCTGGCAATGGATTTTATGTAATACTCGACTGTCTTTGGTCCAAGATCAAACACCTGGTCTCCTTTTTTCAATTCTCGCACATCCATTTCTATTCTGTTTCCATTACTTTCTATTGCGACATCTACAGGTAATGAAAAGACATCTGGGTATTCTCCGATTAAAGAATGGGCCTTTGATACAACCTCATCTTCACGTTTGATGCCAAGTGGAAACTTGATCCTTCCTTGTGCACGCATGAACACATTTGCTATTATTCCGGTAAGCAAAACCTGATCTGCTCTGCCATTCTGGATAAGTGTCTTGATGGCCTCCAGTCTATCGTTTACCTTGGCACCTCCAAGGACAATGACATGAGGCGATTTTGCTACAGTCATGATTTCGTCTAGCTTTCTTACTTCTCTTTCAACCAGTCTTCCAGCACAAGAAGGGAGAACATGGGAAAACCCTACAATTGAAGGATGGGCTCTGTGTGAGCTTGGAAAGGAATCTATCACACAAAGATCAAAAAGCTTTGCAAGTCTGCTTACCATAATGGTTTTTGCTGCTTCAGATGAACTAAATTCATAATTTTCTTCAGCGCATAATCTCAGATTATCAAGCATTAGTATCTCGCCTTCTTTCATGTTTTTAATTTCTCTTTGAGCATCAGATCCTATTACATCTTCAACATATTTTATGTCACGACCTAAAATTTTTGCAAGCTCCTTGGCGTGATTTTCCATACCTGTATAATCTTTATTTCCTACTCTTCCTTGATGAGAAGCTATTACGACTTTGGATTTCTCTAAATCTTTTAGGGATTCTGTTGACTCGCGTATTCTTGTTGTTTCAATTATTTCCATGCTTTTAGGATCTATTGGAACATTCATGTCTACACGCAAGAAGACAGTCTTTCCTTTTGTATCAAAATCATCAAGCGTTAGAATCCTCATATCGATCCTTTCTTGGGATATAGTTAAAATCTTTTAGTAAAAGGGGTGGGTGATTTCCAAATTTGACATTCACGAAGTTGTTCAGGAACAATGTTACACTTTTCCATCTCATTTTAATATGGAATAACTAGCGATTAGGTAAGCATGCCAGAAAGAGCTGGAGTGATTTAGATGCAAAATTGGCTTTATGACTTTAGATCAAGAAAGTTTATCATACTTTTTGCATTGTTTTTAATTCTCACATCCCTTGCTTATACAAAAATTATTGCTCCTCTGGACAACAGCATTGAAAATTATTTCCATTCTCTTGGTGGCAATGTTGTAATAGATTTGGCAATGCAGATATTCACTGAATCTGGCTGGATCTTGTATCTTGTCATTTTTTGTTTTATTTTGCTAGTCAAAAAAAACACAAGAAGGCTAGGTCTTGTCTTACTGCTTTCTATTATTGTGGGAAGCATGATTTCAGCTTATATGAGATGCTACGTTGGATACGAAGCGCCTACTTTGAAATTTGTAGGGTCCCACCTTTCTATCACACCAGCTGCTGATATTGGAGTTCCATGTTTAATTGATGGCTCTTACCCGGCAGGACATACTGTGAGAACTGTAATATTCTCTTTTATTTTGGGATTTGCACTATCTAAAAGATTTCCTAGAGGATGTTATCTCATGTGGATCTATCCCGCTTTGGTATCAATAAGTAGAGTATACCTTTTACAACAATTTCCTATGGATATAGCAGGGGGAATCCTTCTGGGTTTGCTAGTTGCAAATATTACTTCACGAATTCTCAAACTAGATCTGATATATACAGCTTCAAAAACCTAATTTTTCAAATACTGTTGAACTTAACAAAACCATTGCATAATGTTCTTTATCATAACTATAGATCCAGTATCTGATATCACGTTCTTGTTTTGTTTTGCGCAATCCAAAATTCAACTCATTCATTATTGTGTAACCTATCTTTCTTGCTATTTTTTTATCATTAGTCATTAAAATTCTAAAGGCTCCTGTTTGCGAGCTAAACCCTAACTTTACCATAGTCATTGCAACATCTTGTGCTTGATGTTCATCAGTTATTTCAAATGTTTTGGAAATTGGTATTTGTGAAGGATGAAATTCCACAAGTTTTTTTTATTATTGCTAAATAAAATCTCTAGGGTTGACCTAAATTCCATTTTAAAAATTTGTGAAAAATCACAAAACATGTTAAAAATTTTAACTTTTATGTCAATTACTGATCATAACAAAAACTTAATCATCTTCAAAATCTCATAAAACCCATGGTTTCACTCTCAGACCTTGCTCAATCATATAAAAATAAGAAAATTGAGGCATCAAAACACCGAAGACAGGTAGAAAACAAACTAAAATCTGCACTTTCGCTAAAAAGAAGATCCTCATCAGGACTTGCCTCGCTTAAAAGAAGAAAAGAAGACATTGGCAGAAAAAAAGAAGAGATCGGACAACTTCTAAACCAGCAGCTAGCCCAGCAAGATAGTGTCCAGCGCCTCAAGATAAGTGCCGAAGAAAGACTCAGACAAGAACAAGAATCAAGGGATCAAGTCCAGCAGCAAAGTGAGTATGCCGAGCCTCCAGAAAAGACACAAGGATTAGAGAGACTCAAAATAATAGATGATAAAATTGCCGAATTAGAATCTGAAATTAAACAAAGAGAAATTGCAGAAGGAAGACTGGCTAAAACTGTTGCAGAATTGGAAAAGCAAAAAGCCAGAATAGATGCCGATCTTAAAAAACAAATTCGCTCAAAACCATCCCTTTTAGAACAGCTAAAATCAAGTACCAAAGAAGAAGGACAACTTCGTCCTCACGTCCAGTCTTTACTTAAGCGTGAAGCTCAAGTAAATAGCAATCTATCTAAAATTGTTCAAAAGCTAAAATTGGCTCAAGCTGCAAAAAGAAGAGCACAAAGACTAGCAGCTGCGAAACGAAGAGCTGCAGCCAAGAAAAAGAAATCTGCCAAAAGATCCGCAAAAAGAAAGACAGCAAAACGAAGTTCAAAGAGCAGAACAAAAACAAGAAAAGCACCAAAAAGAAAAGCAAAGCAAAAACTAAAGAAAAAAATAAAACGAAAGGCAACAAAAAAAGTTACAAGATCAAAGAAAAGGTAAATTCTACGCTTCATTAATATTGAATTGTCAGGCAATTTAATGTGTGTCAAATCCGCAAAAGATTACAGTACAGATTTCTGAAACGCCAAAACTAAAAAATCCCAAGCTCATCTGTGGCTTGCCTGGTAGTGGATATGTGGGCAAATTGGCTGTAGACTATCTTATTGAGGAGCTCAAGGGAATTCCATTTGCTACTATGTTTTCATCATCGTTTCCTCCGCAGGTAATGATCCAATCTGATGGTACGACAGATTTGATGAAAAATACCTTGTATTACAGTAAACAAAAAACAAATGACATTGTTCTTTTAACTGGAGATGCACAACCTGTTTCTCCTGAAAGTGAATATGCAATGGCAGAAGAAATTACAAATATTTGTGAAAGGTTTGGAATTAAAACAATTTACACGCTAGCCGCCTACATTACTGGCACTTTTTCAAAAACACCAAAGGTCTACGGCACAAGCACCTCATTGCAATTTGTTAACGAGTTTTCAAAACAGGGGATATTTACTATGAACACTGGCAGCATAACTGGAATGAATGGATTACTTATCGGAGTTGGAAAGACAAAAGGAATTGTAGGAATTTGTCTACTAGGAGAAACATCTGGATATGTTGTGGATGCAATTGCATCAAAATCTGTTTTAGAAATTCTTTCAAAATTATTGGGATTCAAACTAGACATGGCTAGTCTTACCAAAAAAGCAGAAGATACTCAGAAACTGATACGAACA
>CAZHDX010000109.1:0-5024 GCA_964531195.1 uncultured Nitrosopumilaceae archaeon | reverse complement strand
GGTTAAATCCCACTTGATTTATCTTGACTCACATGCCATTAATTTCAATCTCTTTGTATCCTGGCAGAACACAAAAACAAAAAGAGGATTTTGCTAAAGCTATAACAAAATCTGCTGTAGAAATTCTCAAGACTAAAGAAAACCATGTAATTGTCGTCTTTGAGGAAAATCCAAAAGAAAATTGGTACATGGCTGGAAATCCTCTATAAATTACATTTTTATTTTAACTGTATTTAATAGATTTGTGACAAAAATCGCTATAGTTCAATTAAAAGCTGATGTTGAAAAGGAAAAAAACCTAAAAAAAATTCTTGAACAGATAAAAAATGCAGCAAAACAAAATGCAAAATTGTGTGCATTTCCAGAATTTATAATGTTTAATACATCATCCTCTCAGACGCCAAAAGAACTTGCTAGGTTAGCCGAAACAATCAATGGTGAATTTGTTCAATCAATTTCAGAATGTGCACAACAAAATGCTATTCAGGTAGTGGGAACTTTTTATGAAAAGAGCCCGAAAATTGATCGAGTTTACGATACATCTTTTCTTCTTGATCAAAATGGCAAAGTCATATCAACATACAGAAAAATTCATCTTTATGATGTTCTTGGCTTTAAGGAATCATACAAACTCTTTGCTGGATCTAAAATTGCAAAGCCAATTAAAACAAGGATAGGGAAAATGGGAATGATGATTTGTTATGACTTGAGATTTCCTGAAATGTCAAGATCTCTTGCATCTTCTGGTTCTGAAATTCTTGTTGCACCATCTGCATGGGTACAAGGTGAAATGAAAGAAGAACATTGGATAATTATCAACAAGACACGTGCAATTGAAAATGGATGTTATCTTATTTCACCAGATCAGGTGGGTAACATTTATTGTGGTAGGAGCTTAGTGGTTGATCCCTACGGAATCATATTATTAGATATGAAAAAAAAAGAGGGGATAGGTATTGTTGATATTTCAATTGATAGAATAAAACAAATAAGAGAAAAATTACCACTTCTAAAAAATAGAAGAACAGATGTCTATAATGATCTTAAGATTTAATTTGCCTCGTACTACATTTTATATTTGCACACTGTCTAGTCCATTTTTGCTTTCTAGAATATCTGAAAAGAATAATTGGCCATAAGCATAACTTACATTGTATTTTTGTTGCATGCAACATCCCCCTTTGAATTAGAGGTGATGAGGCTCCACATCCATTATAATAATTTGAGCAACCGATGAATCTTTTTTTTGTAGTTCTCGAACGAATCATCATAAGTTTTCCAATACGACATTGAGGACATTCAACTAATCCATTTGTTGGAGTATTAGTTCCAAGTATGATGTATTTTCTTTTTTTCCCAGACCAAGAAAGATATCCATTCTTATCATAGTATTGCGTGATTTCTTTTTTTATTTTTTCAATTTTTTTCTCATTGATTTTTACAGAATTCCTGGAATCAAATTTTTCCTTAACCAAAACTTGAACAGGAGAATTTTTTTTTGTTTGCACTCTTGTCATGCTATTATCTAACCAAATATTAATGAAGAATTTTTATAGGGAATCGGGTCAGCGAGATTTGTGGAAAAGGTCTGCGTTCTTGGTGCAGGTAGTACAAAGTATGGTAAATTACAGGATAGTATTACTGATATAGCGATTCAAGCATCAGTTGATGCTATTGAAAGTGCTGGGATAGAACCAAAGGATATACAGGCAGGTTACATTTCCAATGTGTTTGGTATTGCCGATAAACAGGTTCACTTGGGACCTGTCATAATGAGCGATCTCGGAATCCCAGAAGTTCCATCATTATCAATTGAATCAGCGTGTGGAAGCGGTTCTGTTTCATTTAGAGAAGCGTATGCAAATGTTGCAGCGGGATTTTATGATGCTGTTTTAGCAACAGGGGTTGAAAAAGTAACTCATACTGGCACAGAATGGACAACAACTTATTTTTCATATTGTTCAGATTTTTTTTATGAAGGAGGGGCAGGCGCTTCATTTCCTGGACTATTTGCATCAATGGCGCGAAAATATTTAGCTGAATTCAAAGCAACAGAAGAAGATCTTGCGATGGTCGCAATTAAAAATCATGACAACGGTCTGCTAAACCCAAAAGCACATCTCAGAAAAAAAATTACAATTGATGATGTTATGAAATCTGCAGTAGTTGCAAGTCCACTCAAGTTGTATGACTGCTGTCCATTTTCAGATGGTGCTAGTGCAGTAATTGTTTGCAATGAAAAATTTGCAAAGGAACATACAAAAAATTATGTTCAAGTAATAGGGTCTGGGAGGGGAGGATCCCCTGCAGCATTGCAAGGACGAGAACACATTACAACAATTCCTAGTACAAAACTTGCAGCTCAGGCGGCATACAAAATGGCCGGAGTTACTCCAAAAGATATTGATTTTGCAGAAGTTCATGATTGTTTTACAATTGCAGAGCTAGTTGATACCGAAGATTTGGGATTTTTTGAAAAAGGAAAAGCAGTTGATGCAGTGCGACAAGGTATGACAAAAATAGACGGAGATATACCAATCAATCCATCAGGGGGATTAAAATCAAAAGGACATCCAATTGGAGCTACTGGCATTGGGCAAGTGGCTGAAGTCTTTGATCAATTGACAGGAAAGGCAGGAGAAAGAACAGTAAAAGACGCTAAAATAGGACTAACACATAACTTTGGTGCAACAGGTGCAAGTTGCGCAGTTCACATATTCAAAAGTGTATAATCTTGCTTACTAAAGAGGAATTTATCAATAGTGCTAGGGAAGGCAAAATTCTTGCCAGAAAATGCACAAAATGCGGTCATTTACACCTCGTTACCACCTACTTTTGCCAAAATTGTGGAAATAAGGGCTTTGAGAATGTTTTTCTTGACGGAAAGGGATCAATTGCTACCTATACAATAATAACGGTTCCACCAGATGGATATGAAAAATATGTTCCATATGCTTGGGTTGTAATTACGATAGATGGTGTAGATCTTAGGATCTCTGGATTTATGGGAAACATTGCATCTCCATCAGATCTCCCACTTGGAACAAGAGTAAAAATTTCAGGATATGATGAACGCGGAATTTTGATCGAAAAACTGTAAATCAAATTTATTAAACTGATTAAAAAAAACTCAAAATAGATCTTTTATAATTTTATTTAAAATTGATCGCATGTCAGTTGACGTCGTATGTGGTAAATGCGGAGGAAAAATTACAACTATGCGTATGTTAAAATCTGTTAAAGAAGTAGTTAGACCGTATAACAGCAAATGTCCTTCTTGTGGGCAAACACTTTCTTCATCTGAATTTACAGTAGACGTACAGAAAAACTAACAAAAATCAAGTTTAAAGGGATAAATTTCGTCACAAATCTTATTTACCGATACTATCTAGACATGCCTATGGAACTGAGCGAAGAATTTGGGGAGCAAAAGCGAGGGGGAATTTTACAATCTGCATCAAAACGAGTAAGAATGATCTTTTCTGTGATGGCAAGTCCTAACAGGATCGATATTTTACGTATTTTAAATTCAAAAGGTCCACTCACTTATTCCGAGTTAAAATCTCTTGCTGGATTTAAATCAAAAAAAGAGAGCGGTAAATTTGCTTATCATTTGAGAAAACTGCTTAGACAATCTCTAGTAGCTTTGAATAAATCAGAAAGACGATATACTATTACTAATCTGGGAAAACTTGTTCTTAGTCTTGCTAGGCAAATTGAGGAGCGCTCGATAATTGAAAGCGGCAAAATGTATGTCAGAACATCTCATGAATCAATTGAAGAATTTAACTCACATAAGATAATTCAGTCTCTTGTGAGAGAGGGTAGTCTCCCACTAGAGTTAGCCCAAAAAATAACAGAAGAGGTTGAAAATCGCATATACAAGTTTCAAACTTCATACCTAACTGCCTCTCTAATACGAGAAATGGTAAATTCTGTTCTTTTGGAACAGGGCCATGAGGATTATAGGCATAAACTTGCTAGGTTTGGCCTTCCTGCCTTTGATATTCATGAAATGATAAATGGGTTTTGTTGCGGTGTACCGGATACAATGCCCAGAATCACCTCAGTTATCGTCGATGTAAAGAACGGAGAAGTATTCGATCAGCCGACCTTCCTCGGTACCTCTGATCAAAAATGGAAAACGATCCAAGTTGAGGGTAAGAGTTATGATGTGACTGTGCACGACTTCGATGAATTGAAGATGGTCGCGTGATAGAGTTTAAGGTCTAGGCTAAATCTTATTAGTTAGGTATAATATTTTGAATATGAAAAATCGTCAAAGGGGTTCTGCGGTAGTAATTTTATTAGTAATAATCGTAATTGTTTTATTGGGAGTAATTAGTTGGATGTATTTTAGACAACCTACGCAAACCAGTCAGCTTTCTGATAATTCTCAAGTCACAAGTACACAAAGTCCAGTACAGGTGCCAGCTTCAAATAATAAAAATCCAGTCGCCGATACTGCTCCCAACCCTACTCAGGCTTCAGGAGTTATGTTCATGGCAAGTGCAACATCCGGGTCCGCTCCACTCAGTGTGATTTTTGGAGGATGGGTTGATACTAAAGTCTATGGTGAGGGCCCGTATGCCATCAACTTTGGTAACGGAGACATCGATAGTGATTATGGAACGGTAAGCTGTAAATCTTCAAGCACCCAATGCGATATAACTCCGGTTACCAAAACATTCAAGACTCCCGGTACATATAAAGTTGTATTTTCAACAAGTCAATGTATCCATCTTTCGTGCACCCCTGGTCCAGCTATTAGTATTGCAACAATTATCGTTAAATAATTTTATTGTGTTAGAATAAGTTTACCACACCTAAACGGCATCCTTCGCGGGTGCCGTTTGTCATTGTTAGCTAGCTTGCTATATAAAAGTGTCTTGGTATGCTGACAGTAGGCGAGCAAGATTGACATGTAAATCTAACAACAGGTTTTACTAGGAGTTTCTCATTATCTTTAATTAATTTTTTAGCTAATATTGTGTTTTTAAAAGATTGTACGTGCATAGAGTTTA
>CAZHDX010000108.1:0-5127 GCA_964531195.1 uncultured Nitrosopumilaceae archaeon | reverse complement strand
CGTCGAAGCCGTCGCGCCGGGCGCCGGAATCAAGCGCCTGCAGCTGCGCGACATCTGCGTGCAGGAGATCACGCGCGAGGCCGACGGTCTCGCGGTGCTCATGAACGATCGAAGCTCTCGCCGAGGCACGCAGTCGCACCAGCCGCAGGAAGCCATCGAGCACCATGGCGATGACGACAGCGATGAACAGGGAGGCGGCGGTGCCATACTGTGCGGTCGGCAGGATGCGGTCGTAGACCTGCAGCAACGCCAGCGGCAGGGCGAGCCCCAGCATGTTGGAAAAAAGAGAAATACAGAATAGCCACTTTGAAAAGGCAGAAAAGTTCTTAACCACAAACACAAAAATTGTTTCAGATTTTGAACAATTCAAGTCAGAGCTAGAAAAGGGATTATTTTTGAATGCATCTTGGTGCGGGGATGAGAAATGTGAAGAAAAAATAAAAGAGATTACTGGTGCAGATATTCGTGTAATTCCTTTCAATAATAAAAAATCAAATGATGTATGCATCTGGTGTAAAAAACCTGGCAAAGAAACTGTGATTTTTGCTCGCGGGTACTAAATAACAGCACTACTTATGAAATCTAATTTTCTTATTTGATCGCTATTAGAGATTATATTTAGTGTCTCGGAACGAGAATTTAACTAATGTCTAGTTCTCATAGCTCATATCGAGATAGAATTTACATTGTAAAAGATGTAATTTTAATACTCGTACAATATGGTGAATTAAATCAAACCGCACTGGTTAGTTTTTGCGGCCTAAACTTGAAAAAACACAAGTCAATACTAGATAGTTTAGAATCAAATAACATGATAAGTAGCGAGGAAAGAACCTTAGGTAAGAGAATAATTACGATTTACAAACCAACTCAAAAAGGTATAGAATTCTGTAGAAATATTTTAGAACCATACGAGAATATGTTTCCACGTAAGAAAGATATCAATGAACAGAATTCTTAATCATCATCAATACCATATTGTGATGCGATTTTTTTGTTCAGTTCATCTTTTTCTTTAAGAAAATCTGCATATTTTTTGTTCCAAGATTTTATTTCAATGTGTTGTCTAATTCCCAAAACAAACCATACAACTGAAAATGAAATTATTACACCTAGCAAAACTTCTAGAATGGAACCAAATTCATATTCGCTCTGCAGAATTTGAAAGAACTTTGGATGAGTGATAAGAAATATTGATAATCCTATTGCAAATGGAGCTAGAATTATACCAGAGACAGAAACACCGAGAAGGATTTTTCTTATATTTAACATTCTTTCAATAAAGCCATCCATAAGATCAAGTATGTCTGTACGTGAAGAATGTCCTGCCTCATCTATCAAAGTTTACACTCTCGTTTTTTCGAGTGAAGCTCCTTAAAACGATATTCAATTATTATCCCTCAATAACAATAGTGCCTTTCATTTCAGGATGAATAGTAGAATAATATTTGAATGTCCCCGTTTTATCAGCTATAAATGTAATTGTTTGAGAATCAAAAAAAATCCCTTCTGGAGGATTCAGATCTTTTGTATGAACATTAAATTCATCAATATTAAAATTGTGTTTAGATCCTGTATCCTTATCTTCATTAATCACGTGAAGAGAGACCAATTCTCCTTTTATGAAATGTAGTGATGCATCTGTTGTTCCAGTTGACAGGCTTTTCTTTCCTTGTTTTGTTGATTGTTCTTCAAAAAAATATCCGTCTTGATCAGTATGAGTAGCTTGGATGTAGATATTTGTAGGAGTTCCTATAACAGGGGTTGAGCCATTAACTGGAATGGAGGAACCTAATGCAAAATATATGCCGCCGGATATTACTGCAGCAATAACTGCAATTCCAATAATGGTACCTCTTGTAAAAAACTTGTTTTTGTTATTATTTTTTTGTTTTTTTCGCACTAATGGAATAACTGATTACTGTGTATATTTAGGTAATGATGAACAATGATTCGTAAAGGATATCTATTGCTTTGAGATATTTTATGCAGCAAGATAAAATGAAGTCGACTGAAATTATTCTTATCGGAGTAGTTATAATCCTGGCAGCTACAGTTACAGTTCAACTTTCTAGTAGTGATATTATAAAGAATAATTCCACTCTTGCCCTCACTCAAGGAAGTCAAGGTCCTCCTGGACCTCAGGGTCCTGTAGGACCTCAGGGTCCCCAAGGAATACCAGGTCCACAAGGTCCACCTGGAACATCGGGTCAAACACCTGGTGAATCAGATCTTACAGCACTTTTCAAAAAAGTAGAAAATTCTGTTGTCCAAATAACGAGCAAAGTATCAAATGTTGATAATAGCATAATAATAAACGGTAATCCACTTGAAAGCCAGTCTACTAGACTTGGATCAGGCTTTGTCTATGACAAAGAGGGTCGCATTATTACAAACAACCATGTAGTAGAAGGTTCAAAAACAGTAAATGTTACTTTTGTTGATGGAAATACATACTCTGCTAAAGTTGTCGGGACAGATCCTGATAATGACATTGCAGTAATACAGATAGTAGATAATTTTTCAGATGAAACAATTACTCCAATAGAATTTGGCGATGCAACAGGACTTCAAGTTGGGCAGCAGGTCATTGCAATAGGCAATCCTTTCGGCCTAAGTGATACTATGACTCATGGAATTGTTAGTCAAACTGGTCGCCTGTTACCTAATCAAAATGCAGGTTTTTCAATACCTGATGTAATTCAAGTAGATGCTCCAATCAATCCTGGTAATTCAGGAGGACCATTGCTTGACATGGAGGGAAAAGTCGTTGGAATGAATACGGCCATAAAGACAGATACTGGTGAATTTTCAGGTGTTGGGTTTGCTATTCCATCCAATTCAATTTTAAGAGTAGCCCCTCAATTAATAAAAACTGGATCATATAGTCATCCCTGGCTCGGAATAGCGGGAACTAGTATGGATCCTGATGTAGCTTTAGCAAATGGACTTGAGAGAAATTACAAGGGGGTTATAATAGATAAAGTGGTAAAGGACGGACCTGCCGATAAGGCGGGATTGACACCTGCTACTTTGGATCAAAACAACATTCCTCACGGTGGAGACATTATTACCGCAGTTGATGGTCACCCAATAAAAACAATTGATGAAATCATATCATACATGGATGAACAGAAATCAGTTGGTGACAAGGTAGTTTTAACAATAAATAGGATGAATAAAACTATGGACTTGACTATAACATTAGAAGCAAGACCTTCTTCTTCATCCTCCTAAAATAAATTTTAAAAAAAGAGATTTTAATAATTTTGTAAACTGAAATTCCAAAGTTTATCAGTGGCTTTTTTTATTCCTATTCGTGGGTTCTTTTTGATGGAAGATGGTTTAATTTTCTTTCCTTCGATAATAAATAGATTAGAGAGCTTTGTCATATCCAAACCATAGTGGGTTTTTGAAACCCTGAATGCCTGTGTGATCTTCGCTGGCCCATTTGTAAGATTTGAAATCGACCGTGTTTTTCGTTGTTTTATCATAAAATCGATTCCTTCAATTGGCTCAATAGCTCGAATAAGAACGGCTCCAGCAGAAAAATTACTATTTTTTGCTACCACATTCATACAATAATGCATACCATAAGTAAAATAGACATACGCCCTTCCTACCTCACCAAACATTGCCCGATTTCTATTGGTCAAGCCTACAAAAGAATGACTAGCTTGATCATCCTTGTACCTATAAGCTTCAGTTTCAGTTATCATGCCAGAAATTATTTTGCTACCTATTCTCCGCACAAGTACCTTGCCCAACAAATCTTCTGCAACGTCAACGGTATCTCTACCATAAAATGACCGAGGGAGAATATTCATGTTAAAATATCATGAGTATTGTTTTTTAATTTTTCAAGAATTTTTACAAGTTTTTTAATGTCATCTTTTAATACCTGTTTAAGACGCGGATTGTATATTGTTGCTGCAGGATGTACAGTTAGAAAATATGTTTGATTATTTTTATTGATTACCTTTCCTCTATTCTTTGTTATTGAATCTCCTCCAAGAATAGAACCATAAGCAGTATTCCCTAATATGCAAATAATTTTCGGCTTGATAATACTTAGTTCTACAGAAAGATATTGTTGGCATGAATTTTTTTCATCTTCATCAGGAATTCGGTTATTTGGCGGTCTACATTTTACAACATTTGTTATAAAGACATTAGCTCTTGACAGCCCTGCATATTCTAACGCCTCCGAAAGAATTTTTCCTGCATTACCTACAAATGGTTCTCCATGGAGGTCTTCATTTTTTCCCGGAGCCTCTCCTATGAACATTATTTCTGCATGATGATTACCAATTCCAGGAACAGCTTTAGTCCTTGAGTTAGATAGCCTGCATTTTGTGCAGGATATTATTTGTGATCTTAAATCATCTATACTGTGTGTTATGTTAAGCACCTACGCTTTTCACTGTTGCAATTCCTCTAATATGAGGACCACCATTACCCATTCTCATAATTTGCATAGGATCACCTTTACCGCAATTTGTAACTGGTCTAATTGTGAAATCGTTTCCACATGCATCAATAGAGTTAAAAAAATCAGGGGCGTTACCCATAACAATTACATCTCGAAGTAATTCTTGCGGTTCTCCATTTTCTATCTTTTGGGCAAATTGACAGGATATATTCCAATTGTATCTCATCATGTCTATAGAGGGAATTTTCATGTTAGAGATAAGGTAACCATTTTTTACTTCTTTTATCATCTCGTTAGGATCCCAATCGCCTTGTTTTATGGACGTACATGCCATTCTAATTAATGGCATAAATTCATATCCAGTGGCACGCATACTGGAATTTGGTTCTGTGTTAAAAATTTCAGCAGTCTCTCTGCTTTGCATGTGGTTTACCAGAATTCCATTTTCTATCAATTGCTTTGGTTTTGCAAGTACTCCTTCATCATCATATTTGTATGAACCCAGACTTGACAATGTCGGATCATCTATAACATTCAGTTCTCTCGAACCAATTTTATTTCCTAATTTTCCTGTCCACCATGCACCACCAGCCCATGCCATTTCCTTTCCAAGTACTCTATCTGCTTCTGAGGGATGACCCAGAATTTCATGCGCCAGTAGTGCAACAAAATCGGGATTCATTATGACAGTTACT
>CAZHDX010000107.1:0-5130 GCA_964531195.1 uncultured Nitrosopumilaceae archaeon | reverse complement strand
CATATGCTATATCTGAAATCATTGGACCTGGTAAAGATATTCCAGCTCCTGATGTTTATACTACTGGAAAAGAAATGGCCCAGATCATGGATGTATATAGCGCACTACATGGACAAACAGAACCAGCAGTAATCACTGGTAAACCACTTTCTGCAGGAGGTTCACTTGCTAGAAATGTTGCTACTGGTTTAGGAGTAGCTTATTGTGTAAGAGAAGGAGCTAAAAGACTCAAATTAAAACTGAGAGGTGCCAAAGTGGTAATTCAAGGATATGGAAATGCTGGAACATTTGCTGCTGAATATTTAGAAAAAATGGGGGCAAAAATCATTGCAATTAGCGATTCAAAAGGCTCAATTATTAATCCGAAAGGACTAGATTCCAAAAAGGTTCTTGATTACAAAAATAAACATGGTTCTGTAGTTGGATATCCAGGAAGCAAAAAAATTACTACAGAGCAACTTTTGACTACCCCCTGTGATATACTTGTTCCAGCAGCACTTGAAAACCAAATTACTCCAGATATTGCAAAAAATATCAAGTGTAAAATTATAGCTGAAGCAGCAAACGGACCGACAACTCCTGAGGCTGACACAGTTTTATTTAAGAAAAAAATCATGGTAATACCAGATATTCTCGCAAATTCTGGTGGTGTATGCATATCATATCTTGAATGGGTGCAAAACTTGCAAAGATACTATTGGACGTTTGATGAGGTGGCGAAAAAGATGGAAGAGCATATAGTTAGAGGCTTTAATGATACCTATACTTTAGCACAAAAACACAAAGTTGACATGCGAAAGGGAAGTATGGTTTTAGCGGTAAGCAGAGTGTTAGAATCGTTTGAAGCAAGGGGGCTTTGGCCTTAAGAGTATATATCTATAGTAAACCAAGTAATTTCTGATAATGACAAAGGCATATGTTGCAATTCATTGCCAGACGGGAAAAGAAAACCAAGTTATAAGACAATTAATGGAAATAAAAGGAATATCTGAAGTTACTGGTGTACTAGGACTTTATGATATCATAATTAAGCTAGAATCAGAGGATTCTATGAAGATTGAACAAATTATCACAAAACAAGTTAGGAACGTTCCCCACGTTCTTACTACAATGACGCTGATCGTGGTTTAATTTTTAACAAATATTGTACGAACTAGAAAATAAAAATAAAAGTGATTAATCCGAATTTATGAGGTGTTAAAGGAATGTCCGCAGGAACAACTCTTCGTCACATTTGGATTATTAATCTTAAACCCAGCTCCCATCAGACTTTCTATGTAGTCAACATTTGCACCCTTTAGATAGTCTGCGCTATAGCTATCTACTAGCATCTTTACGCCATTTTCTTCTATTACAATGTCGTCCTCTTCTGACTTTTGTTCAAAACCCATTCCATATGAAAGGCCTGAACATCCACCGCCTTGAACATACACTCTAAGAAATTCTGGCTTTTCTGCTTCTTCTTTCATGAAGGCGATGACTTTCTCAGCTGCTTTTGGTGTTATCGTAAGCAGTTTGGTAGCCTGTGTGTTACTCATGTCTTACTCTTCCTCTTTTAAATTATAATAATGTTTTCCTACTGGTAATATTCGTAAGGTCATCAGATAGACTAGTCACTCATTTTTTTGATTTATTCACAAAGGCTGTCATTCTTTCACTCCTATCAGGATGGGTAAAACATAATCCCCAAGTATACAACTCTAATGCTAATCCTGTATCTATATCAGAGTTTCTCCCTTTGTTTATTGCAATCTTTGACATTCTTACTGCCATGGCAGAGTTTTGCACAATCATCTTTGCCATGTTAATGGATTCTTCCATCAATTTTGGTAATTCGACAACTTGGTTTACAAGACCGATTTCCTTTGCTTCATCAGCCTTGATCTGTCTGCCTGTATAGATCAATTCCTTTGCTTTAGCGATGCCAGTTATTCTTTGCATTCTTTGTGTTCCGCCCCAACCTGGACAAACTCCAATTGTAACTTCAGGTTGCCCTAATTTTGCTGTGTCAGATGCTATTCTGATATCGCACGCTAAAGCAAGCTCACAACCTCCGCCTAATGCAAATCCATTAATTGCTGCAATTGTCGGTTTGCTGCAGTTTTCAACTGTAAAGGTCAGCAGATGACCTGTCTTGGCATAAGTCTCTGACTCGATTGGTGTTATGGTGGACATGTATGCAATATCTGCACCAGCAGAGAATGCTTTGTCTCCTTCGCCAGTAAGGATGATGACCTTGGTAGCATCATCTTTATCAAGATCATTAAAAACTGAAATTAGCTCTCTCGCAACTTCAGTATTCATGGCATTATATTTATCAGGTCTGTTTATTTTTACTGTAGCTATTCCATCAGATTTTGCAACGTTAACAAGAGACATAAAAAAACTCCATTACTAGAGGAAATTAAACGTTGTCAGATGGTTTATGTCTTCCCCATTGATATAGTCCAGCTGCAACTGCTACCCATGTTCTTATATCGTCATAAACTGGAACATTGTGCTTTTCAATTAGGTTTGAAATTTTTTGTGTATATGGACCGCCATTTCCACCAACTATGACTGGCTTTTTTTGAAGTTTGGAAAACTCTCCCAAATAATCTATTATGGTTTCCTCTAACGGATCATCCTGAAACACGAACCAAGGCATTATAATATCCACGTTAGGATCATCCATGAATTTTTGAATAGTGTATCTGTAATCATCTGCATTTGCTCCTCCCGTAACGTCTACCGGATTTCCATTTCCTATAACATATGTTGCTGGATAGTGGTCCTTCAATTCTTTTAAAGTATTTTCAGTTACTTTGGCTAGTTGTAATCCAAATCTTTCAAAATGATCTATTGCTCCAATCATAGGACCTGCACCGTTACTTACAAGACCTATCCTGCTACCATTTGCTGCCGGTTGCCATGCAAGTGCCTTTACTACACCAGCAAGTTCTTGATAGCTGTCCACTGAAATTATTCCTGCTTGTTTGAATGCACCCATTATTATTGCATTTGAACCTCCAAGTGATCCCGTGTGAGATGCCGCTTGTTTTGCTCCTAATGTAGTTCGACCGCTTTTCCAAATTACTACAGGTTTGTGTTTTTCAGCCATCACCCGTTTTGCAGTTTCTATAAACTTTCGGCCATCTCCAAAGCCTTCGACATACAAAGCTATTACTTTGGTTTGGGAATCATTAGCTAAATACCAAATCATGTCCGCTTCATCTACGTCTGATCTATTTCCGTAACTGACCATCTTTGAAAGGCCGAATGAATCAGCAGTTTCCAAAAAGCTAATTCCCATTGTGCCACTTTGAGATAATAATGCCACAGGTCCTAGCTTAGCTCTGACCATCCTTGCCTGTCCTTGAAAAGCACAATCTAATCTGTTTGCTGCGTTAAACATGCCAATGCAATTTGGACCAATAATTCTAATTTTATGCAATTCAGATAAGCGCTTTACTTCTGCCTCCATAGCTGCCCTATCACCACCAAGTTCTTTTCCTCCTCCTGATACAATTACAACATTATGGATTCCTTTTTTTGCACATTCCTCTAAAACGGGTGCTGTGATTGAAAGATCTACACAAACTACTACCAAATCAATTTTGTCTGGAATAGCAGACAATGACTGATAACATTTTAGTCCCAAGATTTCTTCTGCCTTTGGATTGATTGGGTATACGTTTCCTTTGTAATCATGCTTTGCAATACTGTCTAAAACAGAATTACCAATTTTTCCTGGAGTAGCTGAAGCTCCAACTAAGGCAACAGATTCTGGTGTGAAAAATGATTCCATGAATTCCGCATTTGGTTGCTCTTTTGAAATTGCATTGTTTTTGAATTCTTTTCGTAATAGTATCTTGGCATCAACAACAAAATATGATTTTGGATACACAACTATTGGATTAAAGTCAATGCTGTCAAAATAACCTGCATTATCGATACCAATTTTGCCTATCTGAACCAGCGCTTTTGCAAGCATATTTTGATCTATAGGTTTACTGCCCCTATATCCGTGCAATATTTTTGAACCCTTTAGTTCTTCAATCATAGATTTTGCGTCAGCAATTGTAATTGGGAGCATTCTAAATGCAACATCTTTGAATATTTCAGTTAAAACTCCCCCAAGTCCCACCATTATCACAGGTCCAAATTGCGGATCGTTTTGAAGACCTACAATCAACTCTACTCCCTGAGGGACCATCTTTTCCAAAAGAATTCCTTTTAGATGAACTCCCTTTTTTTTCGATAATCTTTTGTACATGTCGCTGAAAGCTTTCTTTACATCTTTTTCATTTTGCAGTCCAACTTTAACTCCGCCAACATCGGTTTTGTGAAGAATTTGGGGAGAAACAACTTTCATTACTAAAGGATAGCCAAGTCTCTTTGCAGCTTTTGTTGCTTCTTTTGCAGAATTTACAAGTGCATATCCTGGTACTTTGATTCCATATTTCTTCAAAACTGCTTTTGAAAGATCTTCTGTGATTACTTTGTGATCAGTAGAGATTGTTTCTTCAAAAACTTTGGTTACTGAACTCAATTTGAAAACTCCATTGTTTCACTATTGCATTTTAAAAATTTTTGTAGATTGAAGATTTTTAATAATTTTTTCATGACCAGATCCGAAAGTCTTATCGTCATTATATTAAACTTTTGTCATAGATTGAATTGTGACTTGAAATTTCGATAAAAGATTTTCATGTTGTTTTGTATTGTTTCCATGTTTTCAGGCAACTTTCTGATTATCTCTTCTGGATAAATATATGGTGTCCTACTTAGTTCATCTTTTGATTTTTCTAGCCACAGTTTTATTGTTTCTTCATCCACTTCTAGGTGAAACTGCACTCCTACCGCACTGCCTATCTGAAATGCCTGATTTTGATAATCTCTAGAATGTGCTAGTCTTGTTGAATTTGAGGGCAGATCAAACGTGTCTCCATGCCAATGAAACACGGTGGCAGGACTTTTAATTCCAGAAAATAGACCTGATGTTATATTATCAAACTCTATGTCGTGGTAGATTCCTATCTCTTTTTTATTTCCAGGATTTATTTTGGCACCAAATGATTTAGCAACAAGTTGTGAGCCAAGACAAA
Source organism: uncultured Nitrosopumilaceae archaeon (assembly GCA_964531195.1). GTDB lineage: Archaea > Thermoproteota > Nitrososphaeria > Nitrososphaerales > Nitrosopumilaceae > TA-20. The sequence goes on along the minus strand of CAZHDX010000107.1, from coordinate 43 downwards.
TTCCAAGTAAGGAAATTTCTTTTTTTACGTCATTTCTTATCAA
>CAZHDX010000106.1:0-5233 GCA_964531195.1 uncultured Nitrosopumilaceae archaeon | reverse complement strand
CATTTTACTATGAAGCTAGGAAGGCTATGTATGGTAAACTCTGGGCATATCTAGTTCCTGAGCCAAATTGACTACTGGCAAATTTTCCATACAAAAGCATGTTAGTCATATAGGTATCAGTTTGACCTATGTTCCCGTTAGAAGTTCCTTGTCTGCTGTTTTTACTTGCAAAGTATACTGTTACCGTCTTTCCAGAAGGTATTCTCAGACACCAATCAGAACCACCACAATATGCAGTTTGAGTAAAGGGGTTACCAGGAGTTACAGAACCTGATATAAAGAATGAACCAGTATTAGATGCACTTGTTCTAGTGAAGTAAATTTGCGTATATGATGATACCCAGAAATCGCCAGTCGAATTATTATTTGTCATATTTACTGAAAAGGCAGTATCCTTAGATGCTGTAAAGTTCCACCCTGTGAACCATTGACCAGTATATGTTCCACCAGATTGGGTAAATCGAAATGTCGAATAGTTTAGTGTCATTATTCCAGTGTTTTGAGCCAAGGTGGTGCTTGCAAAATTTACTTCAGTTTCAGTAACCGTTGAGTTTGCATAATTGCCAGGATATCCTCCAACAAGTGCTGCAGAATACGAGCAAGATAGATTGGTAACACCTCCAGAGACTTTAACACCCCATGTAAATGTAGCAGTACTTCCTGGTAACAAATTAGTTAAACTTGAAGCAGGATTAATCGGGTCTAAAGTACATGTTGCAGTTGTGGCAGGATGAGCTGCTACACTTAGAGTGGGAGTAATGGTACTCAATGTTCCTGATCCGTTATTGGTTACTCTCATAACTAGTAGTGATTTAGCTCCCGTGATAACATTAGGTGGTGTAGCATCTAAAGTGATCAAAATAGGAGCAGAGTTAAGCGTACTTAAAGTGCCTATGGTGATGGTAGTTGAAGCTGTGTTTAATCCGCCTTGAAGCTGTGCAGTAAATGTTTTAGTATTGCTTGCGGCTCCAGCCAGCGTTACATCCCACTTGAATACTGCTGTACCGCCGGGTGCGAGTGTTGCATAGTTTGGTGGCGATGACTGAGCACTTAACGCAGTAACCGTTGCTAATCCTGCTCCAGCAACTGGTTGTAATGGAGTAACATTAGTTAGAGTATTTGACCCGTTATTAGTTACTACCATTACCAGCTCTGTGGTAAACCCACTTGCAATGTTGGATGGTAAAGCATAAAACTGGATATTCAAAGGAGCAGAACCAACAGTACCTAAATTAACAACTTGAGTATTTCCTCTAGAGGTCACCAATTTGAGCTGATATGTTTGTGTGGATGACGCATAAACTGCTGGAACCTGGCCAATGTTTGTCAGAATAGCACCTGCTCCTACAGGGTTTGTTCTTGGGGAATAACTTCTCACCCAATCGTTTACACCTGTAGTGGTATTTTGAACCCACATCTTGGTGAAGTTTATCGGAAGTGTACCTGTGTTTGAAACAGTTATGTTAAATTTGTTTCCCACTATTCCCACGTTTGTAATTTTAAATTGTTCTTTCCCAAGATCTAAAATTTGTTGGCTTTTTGTTAAAACAGATTGGTTGTATTGATCCAAAGTATTCATGCTAAAAGTTACGTATGCAATTACAGTTGTAATTGCAATTATTGCAAAAACTCCACCTACGACACTGCTAAGTCCCCTTCTTGTTGTCATGGAGGTGTCACCTGAGTAGTAAAAATAGAATTTCGAGTTGTTGTAATGTAAATATTAATTGGTACCTGACTTTTCCATGCGTACGTCTGTTGCCACGATCCTGATTTGCCAGGTTTTAAATTAATCATTGATGCGGATGGTGCAAAATTAAGATTGTGAGTGCTATTGACAAGATTTATGTTTTTAACGGAAAGACTGTTACTACCAGTATTAGTTACTGTTATGTTCAAGCTTGGAGGATTTGTAGCTGGAGGACCAGGACATGAAACTTTACAGTACCAAACATTTTCTATTGATAAAAACTCGTTAATTTTATTAGTGCTATTTGTAGCGGTGATCGACAAATTTGTTTCATAAACTTTTAGGTTACCATTTGCCCACGCCACTAGTCCGGTTCCCATTATTACTACTCCGGTGAGCAGCATAGCAGAACTAATAACAATACTTAGTCCCCTTCTTCTCTTAGTAAAAAACAGCATGATGTTCAGATTTCGATTCTTAAAATTACTATTATTGGTGTGTATGTATCTTTGACGAACTTACACAGTTGTTTCTATCACTTGTTCTTGAGATTGTTCTTCTGCCGTAATTTCTTTATCTACTATGATCTCGTGATTCTTTGTAACTTCTGTTCCTTCATTCATATCTGTGGGTTCCTCAAATTTGGCAGATTCTGGAGAGGTTTTTGCCTCTGATTTTGGAGATGAAGTCATCTGTAATAGACTGTAAGCGGGGCATGGTATTTGCATAGTTTTTGAAATTACATAGAAAAATGGAAAAATTTCTTGATAAATCATGCTTACAACATTTGGGACATTTTTCTCGTTAGATTCGAGGTGTTTTGCTAAATCTGCTTGATTGCCATAAATTGATGCCAAACCTTCTACATTTATTTTTGTATTAGTAGGGTTTGACATTAGAGTAAATTTGTATTTTAGCTTAACCTCAGTTTCTGTATTTTCTACTTCATCGATTGAAATTTCAACGTCATATTTGATAAATGCGCTATGGTCATTCTTTAATTTACCAACTGTTAAGGAATTAATTTCTACTTTTGAATTCATTACTTACTAACAAATCTGATTTAATTTAACCACCGGTATGTAGTTTTGTAATACACATAACAGCATTAAGAATGTATGAGAGTATTCACTGCATGAATGATTTAGAGGACAAACCAAATCATAGATTAAAAGAAGTTAGTACCTCTAAAATCAACAACCATAAATTTAATGTAAATATACAAATATCAAAATTAAAACGAGATACTCATGCACTTGCAAAAAATTATGATATTAAAAAATATCTAGATTCAACAAGATTCGCATTTTCTCAAGAGATTTGTGAGCTGATACCTAAAGATACACCTCTTTATCTTGACAATGGAGAAAAATACGTAGAACGAATTGCTAGATCTCTTGCTTTTTTCAAACAATGTGCATTAATTGGACCAAGCGGTACTGGAAAAACTCACATTGTGTACCTAGTTGCCGAGCTTGCAGGCCTGCCATTGTGGGAAATAAACTGCGGATTGCAAACTTCTGTGTTTGATCTTTTTGGTAGATATGTTGGTCTTGGAAAGGAGAACTGGATTGATGGATTAATCACATCGTGGTGTAGATATGGAGGCATATTATACCTGGATGAAGCAAACATGATGAAACAAGATATTGCAACCAGATTAAATCCTATATTAGATCAAAGAGGTCACATGGTCTTAACAGAAAAAGATAATGAAATAATTCAGCGCCACAGCGATGCATTTCTAATAATAAGCATGAATCCTGTTTCAAGCGAGTTTGCTGGAACAAAACCAATTAACGCTGCAATGAGAAGAAGGATGAGTGTCTGGTTAAATTTTGATTATATGAGTGTAGGAACAAAAATCGACGGCAAAGAAATAGATCTTGTTGTAAAACAATCAGGAATAGCCAGAACTGAAGCTGAAAAAATAGTTAAGATAGGAGCAGAGCTACGTAAGCAATACAAATCTGGTGAGCTCCCATATGGGCCATCAGTTGGTGATCTATTTAATTGGGCAAAAATAGTCGCTGACGGCACATCCGTTGAAATAGCAGCGGAGGAAACAATAATTGCATTAACTAGTGACGATGTAGAGGTTCAATCAATAGTTAGAAAACTTGTTAAAAAAATCGCAGAAGGCAAATGATAGAAAAAGAGAAAAACTTTTTTGAATTAGTATATGATATTTTTTATAAATTTGCACAAGTACAACCAGAAAACATCAGCTTTATTATTTCAAGAACAATTCACTATCCAGCAATAGAGTTTTTTGCTCAACCAAGAATAGCTGTCCCTCTTCCAAAAAAACAGGATGATGTATATGTTTTTGAGGGAATGATTTTTGATGATAATGAAAAAGGAAGAAAAAGTATGTGGTGTTTGTTCTTGGCAACAATTTATCATATGGCTGCACATGCTGGAGTTTCTGATTACTCGTTATATGATAACTGGAGAAAAGACAAAACAGCTGAGATTTGCCACGAAGTAATTGATTTCATTGAAGATACTAACGTAGAAAAATACATCTCACATACAAATTCCGAAATCTTTGAAAATATGAGGAACATTGATTATATCTTCTCGTCCTATGAGAAAAACCAGAAAAATGGTAAAGTTCCTAATGACTCAAATCATTTACAGTCCCTTGTAAATAACGAAAAAACATCTGAAATAATCAAAATGAGAATAGCTAAGGAATGCAAAGTTGGCAATAAGATTTTATCACTTGCAGATTTTCTCTATAAAAATAGAGAATTACTTCATGAAATTCAGTATCCGTATCGTGAACATCATGAATATTTTTCTTTGATAAAAACTGAAAAAATAGGCATCTTATTGGAACCCATTGGTGATGAATTTAAAAAAAATGTTGCAATGTTAGATGAACTTTGGACTGTACACGAACAACTCAAAATCAGGATATTTAGAAGATTCAAAAAACATCTAAAGAACCTTAATTTTGATAAAATTATTGTCCCTCAAGGAGATTTACAAAAATTTTCGCAATTAAAAATAACTATTTTGCCTATGCTTAGAAAGATTCGACAACAAATACGACTGATTGCAAATCTAAATGATGATCCTAGAAATTTTCAAATCGGTCTTGTAGATATGCAGTTAGCAATTCAAGCAATGGCATCAGAAACTAATGAACTTGATATCTTTGAACGCGATGAACCAAGAAGGGGTGAAGAAGCTTGGATAATATTGGTAGACAAGAGCTCAAGCATGCAACTAAGATTTGATAAAATTAAAGAATTTACAATTTGTATGGCAGAATCTGCAAATGAATTGGCAGGAAAATCTGATGCTTGGGCATTGTACAGTTTTGATAATAATTTTCAAATTCTAAAAGATTTTAATGAAAAATACAACAGGGAAGTTCAAGCAAGAATAGGAGCAATGGAATGTAGTGGATTATCATTGCTACCTGACGCTATAGAACTAGCAAGCAGGTTTTTGGCATCAGACCCACGAGAACGCAAGTATCTTTTTGTCATTACTGATGGCTATCCATCAGGATATGAAAAAATTCAAACA
>CAZHDX010000105.1:0-5242 GCA_964531195.1 uncultured Nitrosopumilaceae archaeon | reverse complement strand
TGCTAGACTTTCAGAATTTAAAACATCTTTTGCAAGCTTTAACATTTCATCATCAATTTTTGCAGGTTTGTCAATAAACACAGAACCTTTGCTTTCTTCTGACATTATTGTTTTCCAAAAACATCTTAGTGTTAGTGGAAATAGTTTTGCAATTTGAGATTGAACTAGATCAGTCTCTATGTTCTCGCCATGAATTTTTATTTCGACTATTGGTTTTCTTGAAAATGACTGTATCTTTTCAGACAAGTTGTTTACTTCTTGTATAAGACCTTCAAAATTTGTTTTAATCGAATATTGAGATCTTGTATCGAGTCTTATCCAATTTGGTTTTGCTTCCGGAGATGAAATGTCTACTTCGTAAAAACCCTTCTGTGTTTCCTTAATTCCTTCACTTGAAGTGAGTTCTATGGAACCTGGATACGCTAGAGGCCCACCCAAGTGGTTGAATTTTTTTAATTCTTTCTCATGAAGATGTCCCATTGCGTAATATGTAAAGTTCTTTGGAAGATCAGTAGAGTTTATCTCCCCTGCAAATTTATTAATTTCACTAATGCCTTGATGTAATACTAGAATTTTGTGACCAATATGATTTTTTATTTCAGAATCTATTTTCGCAAAATCTTGTTCAAATGTTTGTATCTCACTTTTTCTTCGTTTATCATATCCGACGATCAAAACATCTTTGTATTGAAACGGTTTTCCATTTCCTATGTACTTGGAAAATTCTAAATTATGGTAAACGAATGGTATTGGGGTAGCACGTATTCTACTAATGTCATGTTCCCCGAGAATAAAAAAAGAATCAATGTTGTTTTGTTTTAAACGTTTTAGTGCATTTGCTAAAACCAATATTGCCTTTCCACTAGGAGTTGGTACATGAAATATATCTCCTGCAAAAATTACAAAATCAACATGATCTTTTATTGAAGTGTCAATTGCTTGGTTAAATGCTAAATAAACATCCTCTTCTCTTTCCTCTGAATGATATTGTACGAACCCTAAATGTGTGTCAGAAATATGAGAGAAGATCATTAGTCCATCAATAGATCTTTTTGTATTAGCCCTTGCGTAGATCCTATGCCGACATCTTTGAACCTTATGGCCTCTGACCATTCTGCTATTGCATCTAGATCAGAACCTACTGTCTTTCCTTTTACCTCGTCGATATGTACTATTGCTGGCAGATTAACCCACTGTCCTATGAGAACGGCATCTCCTATATTCAAAGATGGTAGTTGAGAAAGAAGATCTTTGCTTAATGATTCTGCAGCAGAAGCAATTTGTTGTTGGTCGTCATCTTGGACAATTTTCATTATTGCTAGTGAACCCATCTGACTTAGCACATTTGGATCAATGTTTCGTGGTCTTTGAGATACAATGCCCAGTCCTATTCCAAACTTTCTGCCTTCTCTAGCTACCTTGGATGCCCAGTATTTGGTATCAGTATGTTCTCCCTTTGGAATGAAAACATGCGCCTCTTCTATTATCACAAAGATGGGAGCAGTAAATTTATTGCTCTTTCTTGAAGAATCATTTCCCTTTTTTGCCCAACATGCATCTTTTCTATCTGTTAACAATTCTTGCAAATAATATGCCAGACCAGCATTTGCTTGCCTTTCACTTAGCTCCGCAACACTTAGTATGTTAACCCTTCCTTGCTTTATCAAATCCACAGGATCTCCGCAATCTGGATCTAAAATGTCAGAAAATCTATGCTTTGCATCATCAATTTTGTCAAGAACTCTGCTTGCACTATCCGCATATCCTTTCGTTGTATGTCCAAATGATGAAACGTTATCTTCTAGTGATGCCCAAAAATCCTTTGCCTGTTTAACTAAATCTGTAAATGATTCACGAAGTACTCGTTGCTGTTTGTCTGCATTTTCTCTAAGCTCTATTACTTCGGCAAGCTTGTCTGCCTGCAATAGTCTTGGGTTTATCTTGGCTGTCATGATGTTGATTTTTGGCAGATTAAGATTTTCATAATCGTTGTGATAATCAAAAATTATTAGTGTTCCTTGCAGTGCAGCTATCTGTTTGGCAATAAGCGAGACTAGATTGCTTTTTCCCATGCCTGTCATAGCAAGTATGCCTATGTGTCTTGAGACAATTTTGTTTAGGTTTATTTTTGCCTCAATCTCTGAATTTCTAAGCAGTACTCCTATTCTAGTCCATTCATTTTCCTTTGGTGCAAATATTATTCCCAAGTCATCTTCTGTTGCTTCAAGTATAGAAGCCCCTGGCAGTGGAGGAATTGCAGGTAAAACTGACTGTCCTTTTTGTAACTTGTCTAGAAATCCTAGTATTACTATTTTTACTTTGTAGTTTTTATCTCGTGAATTTAGATCTGCTACTTCTTTACTTTCTAGTGCTTCGTCAAAATTTCGTACATCAGTTAGCGCATCACTTGATACAATTGATCTCTCAACTAATCCAAGCAACTTGCCTTTTTGAGAATCAATAATGACATATTCACCTACTGCAAGTGGCCTTGATGATTGAACCATGACTTCAGTTGGTTTTGACTCTCCTATCACAACACCAATTGTCATCCTAGTACCTCTCTTGATCCAACTTCATTTCCTAGACCATATAGACTAACAAGTCGTGTAAGATCAGTATGAGTTATCTTGCATTTATGATGTGCAATCTTTAGTGCATATGGATATCCTGAAACACTATTTTTACATAATCGATCAAGGAGTGATTTAATTTCTGATTCGTCATGTTCAGAACCTAGTAATTCAATTTTTATCAATGGCGTAGAATTACTTAATCTTGCATATACTGATGAAATGATTTTACCTGGTCCTAATTCCTTGTCTACAAAAATTTTACTAAAACCAGTTTTTTTTATGGCATGATTATAATAGAAGATATCTCCTGCCAGAGAACCGAACCTTTCGAATTGTTTTCTAGCAGATGAGGTTTTTGATACAAATATCACGTTGTCCTTTTTTTTAATTGCAGATGTAATCATAGAACTAAGCGAAGATTGTCTTGTCAGAAATTGTGAATATAGCGAACCATCTAGCATTACAATGTCTGCTTGATCCACAGATGCAGTACATGCCTCTATTTCCATTTTACTGGCCTGCGTCTCAAGTTCGGGGGAGGGTGTGCCTAAGCCGTGATTGTGAAGCTCAGCTATTAACTTGCCATCTGATTTTATAGATATTGCCGTAACAACCCATAATTCTAGTCCTTGGAATTTTGTACTGTTGTAGCTACTGTCAATTCCCGCTATCTTAGAATCCTGTTTTTGTGGTATATATTCAACCCAATTGTGTTTGGCCTTGTCTATTATCTGATCAAACTTTGCTCCTTTTAAAATAGAAAGGGTCTCTTCTCGTTTTTTTAGTGCATCAATAAATACGGTGTTAAGCATAAGCACACTTTGTATACATGCATAAAATGTTTAGTGTTTAAAACAGATTAGTGTACAAGCTAAGATCTAATCCATTTTTGAATAATTTTATTCATAATTATCTAATACCTCTAAGCAGTAATTGCAGACAGGATAACCATTATCTTCGTATTCTGTTTTACATCGTTTGCATAATTTTCTCATCTAATACAATTGGCATTATCTTGCTATTTTCGTTTACGCTCTAATCATAAAATTTGCAGCTAACCAATTTATTTGGCAGTTTCATAAAATCATCATGTTTGAAAATGAAAAAACATGGGCAAATGCAGTATTAAACAACTCTACAGATGAATTTCATAACCGTTTTGATACTGCAATAGAACTAATAAAAAAAGACTTTGGCAAGAACTATCCAGTCATAATAGGAGGAAAAGAAATCTTCTTGGATGCCCAATTCCAAGTAAGATCTCCCGCAGATACAAGAATTGTTATAGCAAATTTTCCATCGGCAACAAAAGAAGATACACTCCATGCAATAGCCTCTGCAAGAGAATCTTTTTCAGATTGGAGTCAGATATCTTACCGGAAAAGGGCTGAAATCTTTAAAGAATGTGCAGATATTTTTTCTTATAATAAATTTCAACTTGCTGCCATAATGACATATGAGAATGGCAAGAACCGCCTTGAGGCTATGGGCGATATTGATGAAACAATTGATTTTCTTAGATTTTATGCTGATCAACTAGAGATAAACCAAGGCTTTTCTATCGAGACAATGAGCGCCAGTCCAAATGAAAGAACTAAAAGTCTACTCAAACCATATGGTGTTTGGGGAATAATATCGCCATTTAATTTTCCATCTGCCATAGCAATTGGAATGACAACTGGTGCCCTCATTACAGGTAATACTGCTGTTCTTAAACCCTCAAGTGATGCTCCACTCTCTGCCTTCAAGTTTGTAGAAACAATATATCATAAGCTCCCTCCTGCAGCTATTAATTTTGTAACAGGACAAGGTAGTATAGTGGGTAAAACAATAATTGAAAGTCCCCTGGTTGATGGAATTGCATTTACCGGATCAAAAGAGGTTGGCATGTCCAGTTATAGTTCTTTTATTGGGAAAAAAACACGACCGTTTATTTCAGAAATGGGGGGAAAGAATCCAACAATAATTACTGCATCTGCTGATATTGAAAAAGCTGCTGAAGGAGTTCTGCGTGCATCATTTGGTTATGGTGGGCAAAAATGTAGCGCATGTTCCCGAGTTTATGTGCAAAAAAATATTGCAAACCAATTTATGGAAAAATTGATATCAAAAATAAAATCTGTAAAGATTGGACAACCGTGGCAAAAAGATGTTTTCTTGGGTCCGGTAATCAATGAATCTGCAGTGCGAAAATTCCAAAGGGTAACAGAAATTGCAAAAAAAGATGGAACAATTGCGTTTGGGGGGTCTATTCTAAAAAATCCTGATTTACAAAATGGATACTTTGTTGAACCTACTATAGTCACTAATCTTCCACAAGAACATGAATTAGTTAGGGACGAGCTTTTTCTACCATTTCTTTGTGTACTTCAATTTGATGATTTTGTAGATGCGATAAAAATGGCAAATAAAACAAACTATGGTCTTACCGCAGGAATATTTAGCAAGGATAGAAAGGAAATTGAAACATTCTTCGAAGAAATTGAAGCTGGTGTTATCTATGCAAATAGGACTGCAAGTGCAACAACAGGTGCTATGGTTGGAGCCCAACCCTTTGTTGGTTGGAAGGACTCTGGAATTTCAGGTAAGGGTGCTGGCGGCACTTACTACCTCATTCAATTCATGAAAGAACAAGCGGCCAAGCGCAAAGCCTGTTATCAAGCGAT
>CAZHDX010000104.1:0-5275 GCA_964531195.1 uncultured Nitrosopumilaceae archaeon | reverse complement strand
TTTAATAAAAAAGAGTTCAGATCCACGTAATATCTTTAATCACATGGATTTCTTATTGAAAGATTATTCTCAAAAATCAAAGACAGGTCTTAGAAAAATTAAAGAGAGTCATGCAAAGTCTCATCTTGAAAGTCTTTTAGATCTTTCAATGTTTAATGTGTAGTTGAAAATACTGCAAGGTTAGGAACTGCTGATTTTGCAAATTCAATTATCGGATCTGGATAAACTCCAATTCCTACTATAAATATAATTGAAAATATCATCACCGCAATTATGGATTTTGGCTCTTTGATTCTCTTATCTGACTCACCTTCTTCAAAGTACATCTTTCGTATTATCCAACCATAATATGCAAGAGAAAGTGCACTATTTAGAACACCTGCTACTGCCAGATATGGAGCCCAAGAAACTGTTGAACCAGCACTAATTGCAGAACCAAACAGCATGAGTTTGCTCCAAAATCCATTTAGAGGAGGAACACCTGCTAATGCAAGCAATGAAATCACTAATCCAAGTGATGTTATCGGCATTCTTTTACCAAGACCTCGTATCTTGTCAATATGTGAAACAGCAAGTGTCGTGATTATTCCTGCTGATGCAATAAATGCGGCCGCCTTCATTACGGCATGATTTAAGATGTGAAACAGTGAAGCTTGTATGCCAATTTGTGAAAAAGGTGCTATGCTTAAACCAATCAGAATGTATCCAGCATGTCCTATACTTGAATATGCAAGCATTCTGGTAAGATTTTTTTGCATTATTGCGGCCAGGTTGCCTACCGTCATTGTTATGATGGCAATTATCCCAAGTGCAAAAGACCATTCTACATTTAGAGCTATTGCACCCATTATTATTACACGTAATGCAGCAGCAAATCCTGCTTTTTTGGTACCTGCAGCTAAGAGTGCCGTAATAGTTGGCGGTGAGCCTTCGTACGTATCAGGAAGCCACATATGGAAAGGCACAAGGCCGATTTTAAAACCAAAACCAGCAATGAACATGCCCACAGACAAGAGTGCCAGTGGCATCATATCAGGGCCAAGCTTTGAAAATCCTGAAATTACATCTCCAATATTAGTCGAACCTGTTAGTCCATAGGCAATGGATATTCCATAGATAATAATTCCTGATGACAAGGCTCCAAACAAAAAGTATTTGATAGCAGCTTCATTAGATGAGGGATCTCGTTTGTTAAAGCCTGCTAGGACATAAGTTGGGATACTCATAAGTTCCCATGCTACAAATAACATTACTAGATCTGTAGAGTAGGCGATAAGCACCATTCCGACAGAGGCAAGAAGAATCAGAGAATAGTATACAGCAGGATTAGATTTTCCACGCATGTAATTAAATGACCCAACTGTTGTCATTATGCTGACAATAAGCATTGCAATTGCAAAAAATGAGCCAAACGTATCATCAACAAGAACATTTTTCGAAAAGATTCCAGCTGGCATGATGTGTTTTAAAAGAATTTGGTATACAACAAAACCAATTGCTGCAACTAATGCTCCAAATGCAATTCCTGCATATAATGATGAACCTCGCTCTTTTCTTACTACACTAATAACTGGAAGTATTACTCCAACTGCTCCCAACATTATAGTTAGAATAATTGGCGTCGAGGTAAAGTCGATCAATTTTTACTCCTAAATTAACAAAAGGAGCACTACAAATAAGATTCCAGCTCCGAACACATAAAGATATGATTGAGAGATTCCTGTTTGAGTTCCTTGTAATATACGAGCACCAACTGCAATTGCCTTTTGTGGACCTGTGTTAAAACCTTCTATTACTACATTCTCAAAGTAACGCCATATTCCTCTTCCAAAATATAATGGTCCTATTACAAATCCCCAATATATCAGAGAATTCAGATACCATCTGTTCAAAAAGAACTTATGAACAGCATAGAAAAAAATGTTGGAGTTTACAAATTTCACCGGGTCTACAAATCTTCCAATATAAAAAATATATCCAAGCCCAAATCCTATTGCAAATGCAGCAAGCGATGCAGTAAGTGCAACTGGATTAATGCCATTCAAAAATCCTCCAAATGCGGATTGGGATTCTATAGACACAGTTTCAAGTCCAGATTTTATTCCAAATGAGCTGCTAAGATAATCTGTAAAGATTTTATGTATTTCATGTTCAAATGATAATCCAATCACTCCAATTCCAATGGTAAGTACTGCAAGAATTCCATATGGTACCCACATAGATGCACTTGCTTCATGGATGTGATGACCATCTCGCTCCATATTTTCTACATGCTTGCTCTTATTTCCAAAGAAGACCATGCCAATCATTCTTGTAGTGTAAAATGCAGTAATTATTGCAGTAATAAGTGCAATTATAAATATTGGTAGTGCCCAAGTATTTCCAGATTCATAGACTGCTGCAAATATAGCATCTTTACTCCAAAATCCTGTAGTGATAAATGGTGCTCCCATTAGTGCAAGTCCTGCTGCCCACATGAACGCATATGTTTTTTTCATGTATTTTCGCAATCCACCCATGTCTGTCATAAATCGAGATCCAACAATATGTAATAACGAACCTGCGGCCATGAAAAGAGATGCTTTAAACATTGCGTGTGAGATCAAATGGAAAAATCCAGCTGTATAGCCGTCAACAAATTGTTTTGATAATCCTGCTATGCCAAGTGCCATCATCATATATCCGATTTGTGAACCAGTAGAATACGCAAGAACCTTTTTAATTTCAGGATGAACCATTCCTTGAGTTGCAAGTAAGAGTGCAGTAAATGCACCTACCCATGCGATAACCTCAAAAAATTGATCCATATTGATACCAATAGCAGCCAAAGCAAAGAACAATGGACCTAATCTTGCAACCAAAAATACTCCGGCTTTTACCATTGTTGCAGCATGTATCAAAGCAGAAACAGCGGTAGGACCTGTCATAGCTTCAAGCAACCATTCATTGAGTGGAAATTGGGCAGATTTTCCTATTGCTCCTCCAAAAAGCAAGACAGCAGCTGGAATCAAAAGATGTTGAGCGGACATGGCAGTAGCCCATTCAGTATGCTGAATTAATTCTTTAAATCCAAATGTTCCAGCAAAAGCAAAAATAAGAAACATTCCTGCAAGCATCATTATATCTCCAACCTTTGTCATAATGAATGCCTTTATTCCAGAGTGTGTTGGAGAATAATATTCCATTATTCCAAGCACCTTACGCCCTTCAGTTCCAACATGATCTTTCTTTTTATCTCTATACCAAAAACCTACTAACGCATAAGAAGCTAAACCTACTCCTTCCCATCCAAAGAAAAGTTGCAAGAAATTATCTGAAAGAACGATCAATTGCATTGAGCCAACAAAGAATGTCATCCAGAACCAGAACCTTGTAATATCTTTATCACCTTTCATGTAACCAGTACTATATACAAAGATCAAAAATGAGATCCATCCTACTATGTTTGCCATTAAAATGGCAAGGGGATCAGCTAGAATTCCAGCCTTTAGTCCAATAGATGTGATCCATGGAATTTGATTATGAATTTCTTGATTGTTGAAGACAAGTGGTAAAAGAGTAGCTGCAGAAATTGCACTTGCTAAAGCAAATGCTACTGCTACTCCACCAGTCGCTCTTTTTGAAATTTTTGCAACTCCTGGAATTATTAATGCCGCAATGAAAGGCAATATCCAGATATCCCACACATTCAAGGAAGAGAGATCAAAGATTCCAACTGCCATAATTATTAAACCCCGATTACTCCTTTCATGAATGGAATTATTTGATTAAAGAAAATATCTGGTAATATTCCAACTATTATTGTAAATCCTGCCAACACCATCATAGGAGCTGTCACATACCAGCTGGCTTCTTTTGTATTTTCTAGATGTTCTGGAAGTTTTCCAAAAAATACTCTCTTTATCATCCATAAAATATATGCCATAGTAATCACAGTAGCTACTAGTCCCAGTCCAAAAGCAATCATCCTTATCATTGAACCTTGCGCTATCGCAGTTTGTAATGCACCATAAAACATTGTCCATTCTGCCATGAAACCACTCGTTGGAGGAATACCCATTATAGTAAGAGCTCCAATAACTGCGCAAACTGCTGTGATGGGCATCTTTCCAGCAAGCCCTCCCATCTTAGTAATACTTCTAGTACCAACTTGTAAAATGATAGCTCCCACCATCATGAAAAGTAGAACCTTTCCAAGACTATGGGACACAAATAGCATTTCTGCTCCGGAAAGACCAAGAACTGATGATGAGCCTATTCCAAAAATGATATATCCCATTTGGCTAATACTAGAATATGCAAATAATTTTTTAATGTCATCTTGCATTAATGCCATAACACCTCCGTAGATCATTGTGATAAGCCCCCACAAATTCAAATAAAGTGCAAAATGTTCATACTGTCCGGGCAATAGCATAATTAGTAAACGGAAGAGACCGTATGCTCCAATTCCAAGCATTGCGCCAGAAGAAAGTGCATTTAGTGGAGTAGGTGCAGAACGGTAAACATGTGGAAGCCAAATATGGACAATAAATGCGGCCATTTTTACTCCAAGACCAATTATAATAGCAATTGCTGCAAGTGAAAGAATATTTGGCGGAATTCCATGTTCTTTAATTTCTGCAAAATTGAAACTGCCAACATTCAGACCGATAGCTAAAAATCCTAAAAGTAAAATGACTGCGCCAACATGAGTCCAGAAAAAGAATAAAAGTGCAACTCTTCTTTTTTCTTCGTAACCCCATAATGCAATCATAAAGAATGCGGGTATGAGCATGACCTCAAAGAAGACATAAAACTCGATTAGGTTTGTTGCAAGTACAGTACCCAACATTCCCATGGCCATAACAAGAAAGAGAGCAAAGTAAACGCCTATCTGACTATTCAGATGTCCTTTTAGAGAAGAAGCTTCGATTATTGCAGTGGAACTCCCATCACCGATTATCTGTTTTTGTTTGTTCATTCTTTCCTCAAATTGTGAGGTAATTTTTGTAATCATGTATGGTTTTGAAAATAAAACTAGCACCGTAGATATTACATAAATAATTATTGCAAAAGGCGTTGCTAATCCATCAAGTAAAAATCCAAATTCTCCAAATAATTTAGTCCAAGGATAATGTTCTTCATATGTTCCAGAAAATGTTGAGGATATCATAATAGTTGTACAATAAAGTAACAATCCAAAAGTAAACCACGCAGACGCATATGGTCCAGATTTTTTCCCAAGCATATATGCTATAGGCGAAAGCAGTAGTGGTAAGAAAACTGCTTGCAA
>CAZHDX010000103.1:0-5287 GCA_964531195.1 uncultured Nitrosopumilaceae archaeon | reverse complement strand
CTATGCTTATTTTTCTATGACTGAACTTTATGCTATTGCTTTGTTGCCTTATTTACTTGCTGTTCACCTTGCAGAACTTGCAGGAATTTTGATACTTCTTAAGATAACAATGCAGTAGATTTAGTTTATTTGCTGGTAAAAATAACTAATTAATATGAAACAACATTATCAAGAATATCTAAAGCTTAACAAAAATATTTTTTTTGGTTTTATGGCCTCAGTTATTATTTCGGCGCTTGCAGCACAATTGTTTTTTGCAAAAGAACATTATGTTAATGCCACTCTGACACTCTTTGTGGATTATTTCGTATATTTATCAACTTTCGGAAGTTTGTATTATTTTGACAATAGACAAAAATACAAGATCACATCTGACGAAATTAACTGGCAATTACTCAAGAAAGATTTAACCAAATTGATAACTTCCCTAGGTATTGGTGAAATCGTATACGTTGTAATGAGATGGATAATACAGTATTATTTGCTTACAATTTATGAACCATATATTGCATCATTGATTTCACAATCTATTTCTTTTGTAATATTTCTATTTGTTGTGAATGTTTTTGCGAAAATAATAGGACTATACAAAAATGATACTTAACATATATGTAGATGGATCGGGGGGACCAAATTCTGGTTTTGGTTTTTTTGTAAAAGAAACGGGAGAATCTTTCTACAAAAAAGAACAAAACATAACAAATAATCAGGCTGAATATATGGCAATAATTCTAGTTTTACAAAAATTCCTAAATTCTACTAATGAAATAACCATCTTCAGCGATTCTAAAAATACAGTATCGCAACTAAATCATCAATATGCAATCAATAGTGAGCAACTTAGAAAGTTAGCGATGGAGGCTTGGGAACTAATGGGCAAATATGTGAATCTTAATATAAAATGGATTCCACGTAGTGAAAATCTTGCAGGCAAAATGCTTGGAAGCTAAAAATTATTCTGTTTTCACTGTACGGATAAACTTATTATACAAATCAATTTGATCTCAATTTATTATCAATGACTGATTCTGTTTTCCTTTCTCCAAAATCTATTGCAATAATAGGCGCATCCGATAAAGAAGGTAGCGTTGGTCGTGCTATTACTTCTAATATTATACGAGGGTATACCGGTAAAATCTTTCCTATCAATCCAAGCAGGGAAACAATTTTTGATAAACAAGCTTACAAAACCATTCTAGATGTTCCAGAAGAAATTGATCTTGCTGTAATTGTGACAAAAAACGACATAGTTCCATCTGTTCTTGAAGATTGTGGCAAAAAGAAACTAAAAGGTGTTATCGTTATCACTGCTGGATTTAAAGAGGTAGATGAAGAAGGAGCAAAACTAGAAAAAAGATTAGGAGAAATTGCAAAACAATACAACCTGAGGATAATAGGTCCAAATTGTCTTGGAGTGATGAATCTTGATCCTCATACAATGATGAATTCTACTTTTCTTAAAGTTACTCCAAAATCAGGAGAAATTGCTCTAGTCTCACAAAGCGGTGCAATATGTGCCGCGCTGGTAGAAGATGCGAGCGCACAAGGAATTGGATTTTCTGCTGTAATTAGCATGGGAAACAAAGTAGACCTTAATGAAATTGATATACTTCAAATGCTTGCGAATCACAAACAAACAAAAGTTATAGTAATGTATCTTGAAGATCTCGGAAATGGTCACGAATTTTTAAAAATATGTAAGCAGATAACTCGTCTTAATTCTATCAAAAAACCAGTTCTAGTACTAAAATCCGGTCGAAGTCCTGAAGGAGCAAAAGCTGCAATGTCACATACAGGAGCTTTGATGGGTTCTGATGAAATTTATGATGCATTATTAAAACAATCAGGAGCTATACGAGTTGATACAATGGAAGAGTTGTTTGATTACGCAACTGCATTTTCAAAACAGCCACTTCCAACAAAAGGGGATTTGGTCATAGTTTCTAATGCTGGAGGACCTGCAATAATATCTACAGATGCATGTTCCAAGCTTGGAATAAAAATGGCAAATATTGAAAACATCAGACCAAAAATAAACGCAGTAATTCCTCCATGGGGCTCTTCAAGAAATCCAGTCGATATTGTCGGTGACGCAGATTTTAACAGATTTGATAATGTGTTAAATGAAGTCCTTGCACATCCTAATGTAGGATCTACCATTGTGATGTGTACTCCCTCTGCAACCTTAGACTACAATAAGCTTGCAGAAATAATTGTTAAAGTCTCAAAAATTTACAACAAGACAATACTTGCAAGTTTGATGGGTTTGGATGAAGGAATTAAAAACAAAGAAATTCTAGCTGCCGGAGGTATACCCTATTACCGCTATGCCGAAACTTCCATTAGATCTTTAAAGGCGATGCTGAGATTTGCTGATTGGTCTAATACACATGAAGGAAAAAAGCACAAGTTTTCTGTAAACAAAAAAAAGGTTGAAAAAGTATTTGCAAAAGTAAAAAAAGAGGGAAGAAAAAATCTTCTTGAAGAAGAGGGACAGGAGGTTTTACGTGCTTATGGTTTTCCTGTTCCCAAAAGTATCTTAGCTAAAAACAATAAAGAAGCAAAACAAGCAGCAAAGAAAATTGGATTTCCTGTAGTAATGAAAATAGTTTCCCCACAAATAATTCATAAATCTGATGCAGGTGGAGTGAAGGTCGGATTAAAAAATCCACAGGAAGTGAAATCAGCTTTTAATGAAATAATCAAAAACGCAAAAAAGTATGATAAGAAAGCTAAGATCAAAGGCGTTTTGATACAAGAAATGGTAAGTGGAGGAAAAGAAACAATCATTGGTTCAAAACTAGAGCCAGGATTTGGACCTGTTGTGATGTTTGGAATGGGAGGAATTTATGTTGAAGTTTTGAAAGATGTAACATTCAAACTTGCTCCTATTACTGATTTAGAGGCAGATGAAATGATTTCGTCAATTAAAACGAATAAACTGTTGCAGGGAGTCCGTGGTGAAAAACCATATGATACCAAAAAAATATCTGAATGCTTACAAAGGATCTCACAACTTGTAAGCGATTTTAACGAAATAAAAGAGCTTGATATGAACCCAGTTCTGGTTTTTGAAAAAGGCAAAGGTTGTAAAGTCCTAGATGTAAGAATTGGTCTTGATTGAACAATATTTTCTTATTATTACATAAAATGATTTTAGAATATTTATATTGCTTTATGAAACATTAACGATATATGCCAATAAGGACTGGGGCTGATTATATTGACAGTCTTAGGGGAAGAAACCTAAAGGTCTACCTTTTTGGAGAACTTGTCAAAGATCCAGTAGAACATCCTATGATCAGGCCATCTATTAATGCAGTAGCTGAAACATATGATTTAGCAATAAGAGAAGAAGAACTTGCTACTGCAAAATCTTCGTTAACGGGTCAACAAATAAATCGATTTTTACATATTGCACAAAGTCCAAGTGATCTTGTCAACCAAAACAAAATGCAAAGAAGACTTGGACAGAATACTGGTACATGTTTCCAAAGATGCGTCGGCATGGACGCATTAAATTCACTTTATTCAGTTACCTATGAAATAGATGAAAAATACAAAACAAAGTATCATAAACGATTAACCGATTTTATAAAAATGATACAGACTGAAAATTTTGTAATAGGAGGAGCAATGACCGATCCTAAGGGAGATAGAGGAAAAGCTCCTCATGAACAAGAAGATCCTGACATGTATCTGCGCATAGTAGAAAAAAATGATAAGGGTGTTTTAATAAAAGGAGCGAAAGCCCATCAGACGGGATGCATCAACTCTCATTGGATAATTGTTATGCCTACAATGAGATTGCAAGAAAACGATAAAGATTATGCAATAGTTGGAGCTGTAAAAGCTGATGCTCCTGGTATTACATACATCTATGGACGTCAATCTTGTGACACAAGAAGTATGGAAGAGGGAGATCTTGATTCTGGAAATGCTAAGTTTTCGGGTCAGGAAGCTATGATCATTTTTGATAATGTTTTCATTCCTTGGGAAAATGTATTTATGAACGGTGAATTTGAGTTTGCTTCTATGTTAGTTGAAAGATTTACCTGTTATCATAGAAGAAGCTATGTTTGTAAAACAGGTCTTGGAGATGTATTAATTGGAGCCGCTGCAGCGATTGCAGATTATAATGGAATTCCATCTGTATCTCATATCAAAGACAAACTAGTAGAGATGACACATCTAAATGAGAGCATATATGCGGCTGGAATTGCTTCATCATATCAAGCTTATAAAACAAAATCTGGAGTTTGGTTAAATGATGATATGCTTGCAAATGTGTGTAAGCACAACGTTACACGATTTCCATATGAAATTGGTCGACTAGCGCAAGATATAGCAGGGGGCCTTATGGTTACACTTCCCTCAGAAAAAGATTTCAGAAATCCTGAGACTGGACCGATTCTCAGAAAATATCTGAAAGGAAGAAAAGGAGTAGATGTCGAAAATAGAATGAGAATCCTGCGGTTAATTGAAAATATGACTATGGGCAGAAATGCAGTCGGATATCTTACTGAATCTATGCACGGGGCAGGTTCTCCACAAGCGCAAAGGATTAACATTGCACGTTTAATGCAACTTGAATATAAGAAAAAACTTGCAAAGAACTTGGCTAGTGTAAAAGAAGACCCAGGAGATCTTTCACCAGAACAGGCAGAGTACTTTGAGCGAGTATTCAAACTAAGTAAAACACAAAACTAGATTCATTTATCGCAAATTTACCTATTCTTTGATCTCAAATCTAAGTCATCTCTATTTTTCAGATTTATCATCAGGGTTTTTTTCCAATCCATTTGAATTTGAAGAAGAATTATCGGAATCTTTTTTTACCAAATCTGATCCTGTGTAGTCCTTTTTAGAAGACTCATCAAATTTTTCTGAGTCTGTGGGCCCTGAATTGCTAGAATTTTTTTCATCATCTTGTTTATTGGAAAAATTTTCAGAGTCTGATTTTTTTTTCCCAAATTGTTTGACTAGCATTATTCCAATTATTACTGCAATTATGATATAATTAATGGGAGGAGTAATAATTCTTGTAACATAGCCTATTTGAGGAACAACATATTCGACTTTTCCTATGTAATCTTGTTTTGTGATAGGGAAATCAGTTCCTGGGATCGAACCAGGATTTGCATCACCTTTAGTTCTGATCACAAGAGGATTCTGATTTAGAAACTCTGCTAGTCTATGAACTATGACTTTATCTTTACCATCAGGCCGATTAAGAACTAAAATATCTCCAATTTTAATTTTGTCAAATGGTAAATTACTTTTTCCA
>CAZHDX010000102.1:0-5307 GCA_964531195.1 uncultured Nitrosopumilaceae archaeon | reverse complement strand
AAACTTGAAGCAAGAAAAGGAAAATTGTTGAAATATGCTACGAGTGGAGACGTAACAGGTGATAAGGACTCTGTGGTAGGATATGCATCGATAATATTTTCATGAAATCTATAGCATCAGCACCAGGAAAGGTAATTTTATTTGGAGAGCATTTTGTCGTATATGGAATAAAAGCAATACTATGTGCTATCAATAAGAGGGTTACAGTTACGTCGGGCCTAATTAATGAAAAAAAAATCAAGATAACATCAGATATTGGACATATCGAGACAGAGCCACAATTACCTCCAGAAGCTAGAGAATTTTATGAGTTAATGAAACCATTTTTGTACATAGCAAATAAAGCACTAGAGAGATCAAAAAAAAATGTTGGAATTGAGATAAAGATAGAATCTGAAATTCCTACAGGGGTAGGTCTTGGTTCATCATCAGCTTGCTGTGTTGCAGTTGCAGCATCAGTAATGGGACTATTTGAAAAACTTTCAAAAGAAGAGATTTTGAAAATTGCAATAGAAGCAGAGCGTACCATTTTTGAAAACACATCGGGAGCTGATTGTTCAGTTTGTACTTACGGAGGACTAATGGAGTATGATATAAAAAACGGGTTCAAAAAAATTAATTCTAGAGCAGAATTTGATCTAATAGTTGCCAATTCAAACCAAGCTCATCTAACTAGTGAGGTTGTAGAAAATGTGAGAGAATTTCGAGAGAATAATGAGGATTTGTTTGCCTCTCTTTGTGAGCAAGAATCAATCATAATTCAAGATGCCTTAATAGCTTTAGAAAAAAATGATCTTGCTGCACTCGGTATCCTTTTATCAAAAAATCAGGAATTACTCGATCGCATCGATATTTCTACTGAAAGACTCAGCTCCTTAATTAAAAAAGCAAAAAGAACTTCCTTTGGTGCGAAAATAACAGGAGCTGGTGGCGGAGGTTGCATAATTTCACTTGTAGACAAATCAAATATTGATCTCACGTTATCCGAGATGAGATCGCTTGGCGATTCTTTTTCGACAAAAATTGATTATACTGGTCTTTCTTATTTGAATGCCACAGATACAAAAAATAAATTCTAAAAAACAATCATGCCTGAGAGCAGAAATTTGATTTTTGTTTAAGATAGATACTTTTTAAACTGGAGTGATTTACTGGAAAAAATATGATATTAATAAAATTAGGAGGATCTATCATAACTCACAAACTAAAACCTCTTACTCCAAATTTTTCAGCAATAAACAAGATTGCAATCCAATTAAAAAAAATCAAAGAACCCATAATCATAGTACATGGAGGTGGATCATTTGGCCATTACTGGTCAGTGAAATACGATATGCACACTAAACCATCAAAATACAATAAGAAAGGTGTCGCAATAGTAAAAAATTCCATGGTCGAGTTAAATCAATTAATATTAAATTCTTTTTTAAAACATAATCTAAATCCCTATTGCCTACCACCAACCGATTTCATGCTTGGTAACAAACCCGACGTTAGAAAGATAAAAGAGATTACAAAAATTGCAAAAACAGGATTAATTCCAATATCTTATGGGGATGTTTTATGGTATGGAAAAAATAAATTTTTTATTTTATCTGGAGATAGAATAATGGGAATTCTAGCAAAAATTCTCCAGCCACGTCTTGCAATTTTTGTATTAAATGTAGACGGGGTATATACTGATATGAAAACAAAAAATCTACTCCGTGAGATAAAGGGAGAAGAAATGTCCATATCAAAAGTGGGAATAGATGTTACTGGAGGCATGAGTAGGAAAATACAAGAGGCAAAATTAATTTCAAAGTATAAAATTAACGTATTCTTTGTAAATGGTAACAAACCAGAAAGGATTGTAAGCGCTATTAAGGGTAAAAATTTTGAAGGAACTATGTTTAGAGGATAAAGAAGATATGGAATATTTGATTCTGGTGGATAAAGATGACAAACCTGTAGGGATGGAGGAAAAAGTAAAATGCCATCTACCAAACGGTAAATTGCACAGAGCCTTTACGATTCTTTTATTCAACAAGGAAGGAGAGTTACTTCTAACTCAGCGCAGTATGAGCAAAATGTTATGGCCGGGAAGCTGGGATGGAACAGTTGCTAGCCATCCTAGACAAACAGAAACCTATACCTCGTCAGCTGAAAGAAGATTACCAGAAGAACTAGGCATATCTTGTAAGCTTGATTATTTGTTCAAGTTTGAATATCATGTTCCTTACAAAAGCATTGGATCTGAAAATGAAATGTGTGGAACTTTAATTGGAATAATAGATGATCCTGCAAAAATAGAAATGATAAAGGAAGAAATCAGTGATATAAAATGGATTAAATTAAATGAGCTCGTAGAAGATATTAAAAAATCACCAGAGATTTATTGCCCATGGATGATTGTTGCGTTATATTTTTTGTCGGAATCAAAAAAAGATATTCTTCCACAGCATAGAGCCATTCTTAATATGTGGATTGGACAAAAAATTAAACATGATTTAGAAAAACCACTTAAACAGCATTTTCCAGATAACAATTGGGAGTTAAAAAATAATGTCCAGTGATTCTATTTCTAAAAATGCTAAAAAAGTAGATTCTTTTCTTTTATCAAGACTTCAAGGTAAACCTGAAGATATCTATGATGCAGCTTCACATCTCATAGAACACGGAGGAAAACGATTACGTCCGTACATGGTGGTAAAAAGTTGCGAGATTTTTGGAGGATCTATTAAGCAAGCTCTACATGCCGCAGCAGCAATAGAAATGATCCATAATTTTACGTTAATACATGATGACATAATGGATAATGATGAAATACGTCACAGTGTTTCTACAACACACGCAAAATTTGGTCTCCCTCTCGGTATCCTAGCAGGAGATGTTCTATTCTCAAAAGCTTTTGAAACTATTTCTCTTGATTCAAAGATATCAAAAGAAATTCGTCTCTCACTCGTATCAAATCTTGCTAAAACATGCAGTGATGTTTGTGAAGGTCAGGCACTTGATATAATGATGTCTAAATCTCGAAAGGTATCATCAGAAAATCAATACATAGCAATGATAGAAAAAAAAACTGCGGCACTATTTGAAGCGTCATGTTCTATGGGTGCAATATGCGCTAATGCAAAAAAAAGAGACGTGCTAAATCTTTCTTGTTTTGGAAAAAACTTAGGCATAGCGTTTCAAATAGTTGATGATTTGATAGGTATAATAGGAAATTCAAAAGTTACGAAAAAACCTGTAGGAAATGACTTACGAGAAGGAAAAAAATCACTTCCAATTCTTCTTGCTATCAATAATGCGAACAGTCATGAAAAAAAAATTATTCTAAATGCATTTGGAAACCATAATATTTCAAAAATTGAGATAGAGAAAGCAGTCAGAACAATCTCATTAATGGGAATAGAAAAAGCAGTAAGAAATAAGGCAGCCCATTATTCAAATGCTGCAAAACGATCACTTGAAACCTATAATGGAACAGCAAAAAAAGAACTTGTAGAACTACTAAATTTTGTTGTAGAAAGGAGTCAATAGTTGGACAATGAATTAATGAGGATGATACGAGGAATAGCTCTGCAGAATGCATCTGAACATGAAGGAAAAACTCGTAATGATGCCATAATATCAAAAATATTAGGTACTCGGCAGGATCTAAGAAATAAAGTAAAAGAGATATTACCTTTAATTTCGGAAATAGTCTCTGACATCAACAAGCTTTCCGTAACGGCACAAAAATCTGAGCTTGAGAACAGTTTTCCAGAATTATTGTTAGTTAAACCTAAACAAGAAAGAACAGGCCTTCCACTACTTGAAGGAGCTGAGCAGGGCAAAGTCATAACAAGATTTCCACCAGAGCCAAATGGATATCCACACATAGGTCATGCAAAAGCAGCCATTATAGATGAAGAATATGCCAAAATGTATAATGGAAAGCTAATACTTAGATTTGATGATACAAATCCTGAAAATGAAAGATTAGAATATTATGCTGCAATAAAAGTAGGGCTTGATTGGCTTGGAATAAAATATGATCTTGTGAAAAATACCTCTGATGATATGGAATTAATCTATGACAAAGGAATGGAGTTGATCAATTCTTCTGATGCATATGTTTGTTTGTGCAATAAAGAAACAATTAGCAAGAATCGAAGATCAATGCAATCTTGCAAATGTCGCTCAGCGGATCTTGATCAAAACATCAAAAGATGGCATGACATGTTTGAAAAATACAAACCTGGAGAAGCAATAGTGAGATTCCGAGGAAATATGAAATCTGAAAATACAGTCATGCGAGATCCTGCTTTATTTAGAATAATAGATGAAATTCACCCGTTACTTATAGACAAATACAGAGTCTGGCCAAACTATGACTTTGCAGTCGCTATAGAGGACAGCATAGATGGAGTAACTCATGCTTTTAGAACAAAAGAATATGAGTTAAGAAACGAGCTGTATTATTCTATTTTAGACAAACTTAAGTTGAGAAAACCTAGAATGCTTGAATTTTCAAGATTAGAATTTGAGGGCATGCCTGTTTCAAAAAGAATTCTGAAACCATTAGTGCAAGATGGAAAAGTATCAGGATATGATGATCCAAGATTACCTACTCTTGAAGCACTGCGTAGAAGAGGAATTGTGCCGGAAGCAATTAGAAAGTTTGTTCTTTCCTTGGGTTTTACAAAATCAGATACTCTTGCGCCATTTGATACCTTGGAATCCTTCAATAGAAAAATTGTTGACGTGCTAAGCATCAGATTATTCATGGTAACTGAACCTGTGAAGATCACAGTAAAGAATAATCCACTTGGAAAGATCGATCTCCCCAATCATCCACAAAAAGACATTGGAAGGAGACAGGTGGAATTAGACGGTACTTTTTATATTTCAGGAAATGACGCTAAAAATCTCAAAGTAGGAGATCAAATTAGACTTATTGAACTTTATAACATAAAAATAACTAAAATTGGTTATGAGATTGATGCGGAATATGATGGGGATAATTTCAAGGCAGAATTACCAAAGATTCAATGGGTTGCACAAAAAGGTGCAATAAAACTTAACATATTGATCCCTAAAACACTCTTTTTTGACGAGAAGTTTAATGAGAACAGCCTTGAAAGTATTCAAGTCTATACTGAAAGTTATTATTTAGAATTAAGTGAAGGCACAGAGATTCAATTTGTCAGATTTGGATACTGCAGAAAAGATTCTGCGATGCAGGCAATATATACTCACAAGTGAAAAAAAATGAAAATTGCAAGATTATTAGGAAAGAAAATGGAACAATATAGTATAGCAAAAGAAAAAAAAGAAATA
>CAZHDX010000101.1:0-5353 GCA_964531195.1 uncultured Nitrosopumilaceae archaeon | reverse complement strand
TCGAAAATAATGTTAGAATTTTCTTATTCAGAAACGGAAAATTTATCAAAACACTTTTCAAATGTGAATGATTCTGTGTTTGCGATAATAACTCCAAGACAAGTAGACAGAGGAGCTTTGATGTCAAGATATAGTAGATCAGACAAAAGCATGCGAAAAATATTTCTTGATGAATTTTTGCAAAACAAAGATCGCGGTGAGGAATTTTACAATAAAGTTTTACTCGAATATGGCGATGATTCAGTAGCCGAGCTTGGTGAAGCACAAATAGCCATTGAAGGATTATCAAATATCGCAGTAAAAAAAATTGAAGATCGTAGAATTGGTTTATCATATCTTGAAAAATCTTCCCGTTATGTAAGCTGGGATAAAAAAATAGATGGCAAATACAAATTTTTAAGAGAAACAGACATTATGAATTCCAAATACGCTGACAAATATCTAGAATCATGTAACCTTGATTTTGATGTATATTCAAAAAATATATCATCAATGATTTCCTATATCCAAGAAAGAGAACCTATAGACAAACAAAAATTTAAAAACTCTGAAGGAATCGAAGTTTTCTTTTCACGACTTTCAAACGAAGAAGACATCAAATCAGCTACAAGAATTTATAATGCAACAATAAAGGCAAAAGCTCTGGACATTCTTAGAGGAATACTTCCCGCTTCAACTATCACTAATGTAGGAATAACTGGAAATGGGAGGGCCTTTGAGTATCTTCTCACCATATTATATAGTTCAGATTTACAAGAAGAGAGAACAATTGCATCAAAGATACATCATGAGTTGAATACTACAATCAAATCATTTGTAAAAAGGGCAGATGATAAGCATGGTAAAGCCTTACAAAAATATCTCAATGAGATAAAAAGAACTATTACAAATTTAGACAAAAGACATCTCAAACATGCAAAAAGCAAGTCCTTTCTTGTCAATCTCGTTGACTATGAATCAGAGAAAAATGCGGAAAATAAGATAATCTCTGCCATTTTATATGAACAAGCTCAAGGAATTTCGTACAAGGACATTCTTAACGAAGTAAAAAAATTTGATTCTAGGACTAGAAAAAAAATCATTCAATCATTTGTATCACTGCGCCAAAATAGAAGACATAGACCTCCACGTGCATTTGAAATGACAGAGTACACTTTTGATTTTTTAACAAATTTTGGTATGTTCCGTGATTTTCATAGACATAGGGTTCTTACGCTAGAAAGACAATTACTTACTACTAGTCATGGATTTTGTACACCAGAAGAAATTGTTGACATAGGAATCAAAAAAGATTTTCAGGACTGCATGTACAAGTCAAAAGAAGTCTTTGATTTACTGCATGAAAAAATGCCATCACAAGCACAATATGTTGTAAACTTTGCCTACAACTATTCGTTTTTTATGCGACTAAATCTTAGAGAAGCCACACATTTAATTGAGCTTAGAACGGTACCACAGGGACATCCAGATTACAGAAAAGTTGCACAGTCTATGCTAAAATTAATAAATAAAGTACATCCAAGGCTAGTCGATATAATAAAATTTGCAGATCTTAATGATTATAAATTAGAAAGATTAGAAGCTGAAAAAAGAATTGAAGAAAAAAGAAGATATCTAAAAAATAATTTATAGATATCACAATTTGAGTTTTGTAGGGATTTTTAATCTTTTAAAATATAAAATATCAACTATTTTACATTAATTATCATGTGGCAAATAGGAAATGAACATATAAGTTACAAAAACAAAGATATGGAGGAGAGATTTATCTGAAGTTCCATCATGCCATAATTATTGCAATATTTTTGATATCATTAGCATTTGTTTCTAATTCATATGCCGCAACAGTCTGGCTTTCAAACCCATTCAAACTTAAGCATACACCTACTCTATGCATCATAGAACCAAAGGATGAAAAAATTGGATACATCGGAGCAATGATGTTAGCAACAACCCATGACAGCATCAATGATTGGCTTACACAACTAAATCTAGATTCATCAAAGATTGTATGGAACATAAATGAGGTAGCGATTCCGTTATCAGATCAATCTTCTTACAACTATACCAAATGCGATATTCAAATGAGATATCTTCCGCAACCTACTAAAAAATTTGACACCTTTGAAACTGTCGCCCAAATCACATACGATGTAAAAAATAATACTGCCGTGGCTGAAATATACTACTTACAAATAGAGAATAAGCTTGTACCATCACAATATTATGGGTATGACACGATTCAGTCCTATTCTGACAAACCCGTGGATTATTTTAGATTAAAACAGGCAATTTCTCATGAGATAGGACATGCAATTGGACTTGGTCATGATCACGAGTCCAATGAACAAACATTGCAAAATTGGAGTCAGGGTCTTGTTAAACCACCATCAATAATGGTCGAAGTACAGGGAATAAATGCTCAGTCTTATACTGTAACTCAGAACGATGTTGCCCAAGTAAAACTCAAATACGGATCTGATGGATTTGGTGGAAATGAGACATTTGGCCTCCAACACGAAATAGGAAATTCTAACAACCAAACTCTTACCAGTACCAATTCCTCATCAAGCGAGCCAGACAACTGTCTAAAGGATGACACAGTTACTTCTGATTCACAACCATTGCTAACAAAGGACGGTATAAGAACAGGCACAGAACTCTTGTACAGTTATACTCCATCTAAATTATACAACGGTTGTAAGAACTCGTGGACCTTTAATTTTGTCGATGAAAAAAATAATCAAACACGACTGCCAAACACTTACTACGATATTTCCATCCAACAAGACATAACAAGATCAATTGCCAAAGAACAGGGAAAATTATCTCTTTTTACAGCAAATGGTACTGATTCAGAAGATATCCGCATAAAAGAAAAGATTGGTGTCATTAATTTTTGGGTTGTAATGTACAAAAAGCCGCCAGATCAATATAGTGATGGCATTATCAATAGTTCAGCCCTGCTTTTTTTGAAGATAAGTCCTCCAACAGAACAAAAACCTACAAAACCATTAGACATATCCCCCTGGGTAAAAACAGATGCTGACCTATGGTCAAAAAATGAATTTTCTAGCGCAGAGTTCATCCAAGCAATCCAATATCTAAACGATCAAGGTGCAATAAAGATAGACAAAACTAGAACTGATCTAGCACCAAAATTTGTTCCAGTATGGCTCAAAAACAATGCAAAATTTTGGACTAATAATCAGATAACAGACGAGGAATTTGTACAAGCGATACAATTTTTGATTGATAGTAAAATTATAAAAATATAACATAATCATTATAGTAAAACTTCCAAATCATATTTCCAGTGAATTTTTTGAAAAGATAGTTTACATGAGTAGAAAAAATATCTTACGAATGTCATTAAAAAATAATTTTTATTTTATAGGAATTAGTGAAAAGTCCTCTTGTAAATTCCAAAAATAAGATATGAGCCAAATAAAGATACAATTAATACAAAAAATGATTGCGAATAAAATTCAGGCGTTGTTGCAGATGAAAAATCAAGATTTTGCGACTTAAGACCAACTATATGAGCAAAAGAAGATGTGGGGATATTTTTCGTTTTCAGAGTATTGATTAAGAATGCTAAACTATTCAATTGAGTCTCATCAATAATATCGATAAAGTGTCCATCGCTGAATTTGGCAAAATTTTGCGGATGAAGTAAAATTACTGCATATCCATATTTTGCTATTCCAAAATACGCTTTATCCAATATTTCTTGAATTGGAATTTTTATCCATGTTCCGTTACCATTATCTCCTTCAAGAGTGGTCATAGCCGGCATATGATATAACGTATTATTAGATCCTCTCTGACTTTGTATTTGAGATACAAAATAATCGGATCTATCACTAGAGGTATCAGAACTGATAATTTGAATTCCATTAGGTTTTAGAACTTCAATAGTATCTCCGTTAAATTTGTTATAAGGTGGAATAAAGACATTAGAATAGATTCCAAAAATCTTATTCATTTTCTGATTTGATTGTTCCATAGCTATGAATTGTTCATTTTCGCTTAATTGTGTGAAATCTACATGTTCCCACCCGTGTAAATCCAATTCAAATAAACCAGCATGTTTTCCTTCTTTGATCGTTTCTACTAAGACAGAGCTTTCATTAATTCTATTCATTATAATTCCTAATGAGAGAGTTTGATTTTCTGAAATAAATTTATCTAAGATGGTCATTTGTACAGTAGGTAATTGTTCACTATTTACATCGTCTAGTCTAAAAATCACACAATTACACGGATTCTTTAATTGCTCTGCATTCGCAATATTGGTAACTGAGCCCGATGTCAGATTAATCAATAACAAGGATATTAAAATCCCAGCGAAAAATTTTGTTATATTATTTTTATTTTTTTTATAATAATGGTCGGCGAATCGTATCATAAATTGAAATAATACTACTGAGCTAATTAATGTTAAAGATAGTGCTTTACATAAACAGAAAAAACAATTATTTAAGATCTGATTATTTGAACCATTGTTCTAATGTATGACTTTTTTTTTCAAAAGATTTTTTCAATCTATTAATTGAAGCTTCTACCCTTTCGCGTGAAAAGCTTCTTTCGTTAGAAAGATAGTTTATTATCCCTTGAAAATCAATTTCTCCAAATTTAATTTCAGATACATTTACAATTTGTGGATGCAGAAATATGTCTCGAATTTGCTTATAATCTATTTCTGCTAGTTTTTCTTGGATAGAAGGAACCTCTTCAAGTCTACCGTTATCTTTTATGGTTTTTAGTGCGGTCTTTGGTCCAATTCGTTCAAAACCATTTGGATTAAAATCAGTCCCAATTAATATACCAACGTCTACCAGTTGTTCTCTCGTGAGATCAAGGGAGGTAAGTGTTTTTTGTAAATCGATTATTTCTGGTTCTATATCGATCGTAGTATTTCTATTGGGTAATTTTCTCTTACCGCTATTTGTGAAATTTCTAACTAGTTTTTTTGCACCAAATAATAATGAATCAAAATCTTGGCTTGCTGCTGCAAATGCTTGGCCAGTAGTAGTTAGGTGCGCGGCAGTAGCTTCACCTTCAGATGGTGCCCTGATAAATGGAATTCCAAAAAGACCTAAGAGATGTTGCGAGTCTTGAACCATTTCATCTTTTAAAGATGAAGTTTGCTGAGCATATTTTTTAGCTTCTTCATATTTTCCTTCAGTGAGAGCTCTTTCAAATTTTATGGTAGCATCTCTTTTTATCTGCTTTCTTCTTTCAATTTCTGCAGATTTTAATGATGGTGGTTTTCCATCAAATACATAAACAGGCTTTATTCCAATAGTTAAAAAATTAATATTTCTATAAAATAACCATTTTATATGGT
>CAZHDX010000100.1:0-5387 GCA_964531195.1 uncultured Nitrosopumilaceae archaeon | reverse complement strand
TTTTAAATATAGTAGATCCTGTTTTTTGGCTGTGAAAACTGATTATGATATCATTGTAGCTGGTGGAGGACTTGCTGGGATGATTGCAGCACAGTCTGCTTCATTTTATTCAAAACAGAGATTATCAATTTTAATAATTGATAGGAATGTGGAGTTGACAGCAGGAAAAAAAACCGTGAATGGTTGGATCTGTGGAGATGCTGTTGGCAAAAATACTGTCGATTTTATGACAGAAAGGATCAAAATTGCTTGGGGAAATCCTGAGATTGAACATCCAGTAAAGGGAGTAGTAGCATTTTCACCAGATAGACAGACCTCCATACCCTTTGATGGAGACGGATTCATGTTAAATAGGCAAGAGCTTCCTCAGCGTCAACTAAGGGACTCAAAAAAAATGGGAATAAATATACAATTTTCTGTTGCATTAAGAAATTTACTATATGAGAATGGTTCAGTAATAGGCGTAGAAGGAACAGATCTTACAACAAATCAACCGTTCAAGAAAACTGCAAAAATTGTAATTGATGCGACAGGAGTTACTTCTATGCTAAGAAATGGACTTGCTATAAAATCAAAAATTGAAAAAAAAATAGATCGTGATGATTTAGAATCTACTGGAAGACATATTATGAAATTTGAGATGGGAGTAGAAGATAAAGTAGATTTTGATCCTGATTATTGCATAATCCATCTTGATCAAGATATAGCACCCGGTGGATATGGTTGGGTTTTCCCAAAAGGTCAAAATAAAGTGAATATCGGTCTAGGGGTTCAACAGAAAGAACTGCAGAAACGAAACGAGCGATTGGGAAGAAGAGACGATGTTACTAAGCTGATTAATGATTATGTCAAGATAAATAAAGCGATGAAGAACCCACGATTATCGGATGACCCAAGTGATTCGCATAATGCCACTGGAAATTGGCAGGTTTCTGTAAGAAGACAGAATGACTGTCTTGTTGCTAATGGATACATGTTAGTTGGTGACTCTGCATGGATGCCAAAGCCGCTAGATGCGGGGGGTATAGGGCCTGCCATCGTTGCTGCCACAATTATTGGAAAAAATGCAGTAGATGCCATTGAAGCAGAAGACGTAAGTGAAAAAGGACTATGGCAATACAATATTGATTTCATTAATGAATATGGATACAAAACCGCAGGTCTTGAAATTTTTAGAAGACTATTACAGACATTGAGTAATGAGCAAATTAACTATGGCATGAAACACTTTCTATCCAACTTGGATGTAGAAGCAATAAGTAAAGGAGAACATCCAGATTTTGGTACCGTTAGTAAGCTTGGAATGATAATAAGAGGCGCTTTGAACAAAAAGCTTGCAGATGGTCTCAAATTTACTGCGCAGCAAAATAAAAAATTAACTGAACATTACTATAATTTTCCAAAACCCCCCGAGAAGTATGAACAATGGCATAATACTTTACGGCATATTTTAGATGAATCATATGCTAGGCTAAATAACTAATTACATCTTTTGGTTCAATCATAATAAATTAATTTTGTAAAAATATAACAACATAATACTCGTGATTTCATTCTAGCAGCAAGGCAATTTTAAATTAAGGTCTTGTTGTTGAATATTATGCTAACAGAATCAATGTATATTGATTGGAATAATTCTTTTGAAATTTTGGACAAGGCGCATGACTCTGGTATGTTTGTAATAATAATAGGACCAAAAGGTACTGGCAAAACTACACTGGTCAGAGAATTTGCCACAAAAAATAACAAAAAATTAGAATCGCTTAACTTTAGCTTAAGGACGCGTGAGAGTCATTTAGTAGGATCAAAAACTCTAGAGAACGGTGCAATTGGTTTTGAAGCTGGAATATTGGTAAGATCCATGAGAGAAGGCAGTATTCTTTATCTTGATGAAATTAATGCATCAGAACCAGATGTCTTATTACGATTAGATGAGGCATTAGATGACCGAAGACAACTAGTTCTAAAAGAATCAGGAGGAGAATTAATTCAAGCATCTAAAGAATGGTTTGTAATAGCAACAATTAATCCATTAACACATGTCGGGACAAAAGAACTACCTCCACAAATTCTCAGCAGATTTCCTATTAGAATTAAACTGGAATATCCACCAGAAGAAATTGAGCTTCAAATTATCCAAAAATATATTTCTGGATCCCATGAGAAAGAACTTTTGCAAGCAATAAAACTAGCAAATATTTTAAGACAAGCTGCTTCTGTAGAAGAGCTATATTATTCTCCGAGTTTAAGGGAAACTATAGCCTTTGGAAAAATGCTAGATGGGGGTATGAAACCAAGAAAAGCAGCAGAGATCATTTTTGCAAACATCTACTCACAATGG
The DNA here is from genome assembly GCA_964531195.1 of uncultured Nitrosopumilaceae archaeon. Classification (GTDB taxonomy): domain Archaea; phylum Thermoproteota; class Nitrososphaeria; order Nitrososphaerales; family Nitrosopumilaceae; genus TA-20. The sequence continues at coordinate 3,046 of CAZHDX010000100.1, read as the reverse complement.
GGCAATGTAGAATACCAAAAGGTAAACGACATCATAACATCAATGTTTGGTAATTGATGCAATCCTTACACTTAGGAAATGATACATTAATTGAAATTGCCACCTTTCTTGTTAGACGATGGTCAGATAAAGAAAAAAGTTCAGTTGTGATCATAGATCAGCAAGAAATCCAAACTAAATTTAAAGAAAATAAGGTTACCATGATTCCGTTAGAACGTTTTCATGGAAATGATTTTCAAAAGTATAGACAATTTCGAACTACTTTATGGTATGAAGCAATGAGATTAAAAAATAGTAATAAAATTCTCAGCAATGATCATGCTTTTGGTTTTTTATTAAATACCTTAGAAACGAGAAGAATTGAAAACATAGGCAGGAAAATGTGGCAAGGAATGAATGAAGAAATCATATTTAATTATGGTTTTTCTTGGCTTTACAGACCACTATTGAACACAATTTATGGAAAAGCAAGGATTGTTGAGGCTTTTTCCCAATATTTTTTGTTAGGCGACATAAAAGGTGAAGTAAGTCCTAGTACATTTGAAAAAATCAAAAAGGCAGTTGAAGTTGCAAATGAAGCGGTAAAAAAAGCGATAAATGATAATCTTAGCACTGATTGGTTCGAACCAAAAATTTCGGAGATAATAAAAATTTTAGAAATTGATTCGCTTTTAACAATTCCAATATCTATTCCAAAAATTAGTTCAGGTATTGCTGTATCAGATAAGGATGTCATAAAAACAATTGGAAAGATCACAAAGTTTCGCGAAAAAGATTTTGGAGAACTTGATCCAAAACGAATTTCAGAAGGAAAATCAATATTCGAAGAATTCAAGGTATTACTCCAAGAAACTAAGAAGAATGAAATCAAAGGTTTGAACACAGAATCGATTGGAATCAACACACCATCTTCTACAAATGTTGACGAATCAAGAATATACGATAAGGATCTAATAAACAATTTAAAGGTAAAATTTAGAGAGTGGAAAACAGGATGGAAGGAACAGCATCTCATTGTTGGAGATGAATTTGATGAAGAACAATATATTGAAGAACATAAACCCTTCCTAAGTGATCAGAAAATTTCTATCAAAACTAGGATTGTAATTTTATTAGATCACTCTTCAAGCATAGCAAGTGAAGAGATTCAATACAAAAAAGTGACCCTTGCTCTTTGTGAGGTACTTGCTTTTTTAAAGGTCAAATTTTCCGTTTATGCCTTCAACACTGAGCAAAAGCAAGTGGCTTGTTGGCTAGTAAAATCTGAAAACATAAAATGGAATAATTTGGCAGCAAAAAGGCTTGCTCAAATAAAAGTAAATGGTGGAACTCCTTTGGCTGAGGTATATTCAATAATGTTTTCTGGTTTACGTTCAAAAAAAACAGATATCTTTCTTACTCTAACTGATGGAGAACCATCTGATCCTGATGCAGTTCGTTCTATGATTGCGACTTTCAAATTATTGGGAATAAGAACCATAGCAATTGGAGTTGGGCCTGATACCGCTAATGCAACAATAATTGCAAATAATTTAAAACATTTGGGATATGAAAATACATTAGCGGTAAGTCGGTTAAAAGATATTCCAAATCGTGTTTTGAATGTTTTGGGAAGAAATTAATATGAAATGTTTATCAATATCACAACCATTTGCCGATCTGATAATTAAGGGTAAAAAAACAATTGAACTTAGAACATGGAATACAAAATTTAGAGGAGAATTTTTTGTACACACTCCATCTAAAATAAAAAAAATGGATTGTAGACGATTAAGAATTAATGAGAAAACACTTCGAACTGGCGTAATTATTGGGAAAGTTGAAATTTATGATGTTAAAAGATATGATTCGATTATAGATCTTAATAGTGATTATAAAAAACATTTTCTATACGAAAAATTCTTACGTCACAAATATGGTTTCTTGCTCAAAAATCCAAAAGAATTTCATTTGCCAATACCTTACAAAGGTAGTTTGGGATTCTTTAATGCAAAATTAGAATCAGCAATTAAAAATAATGATATCAAATTGGAATTATTTGATGAAGAACATCGATATCAGTGGATAGGAAAACACTAATCTGGAAAATCAAAAATTGTTATAAGACATTACAAGAATATCAAATTATGTTATGGCCTACTTTTCTCTTTTTTTGGGGATGTATTCCTGAAATTACAAAAAACTGCCAAGACATGACAAATGCGTCTAGTACATATCTTGGAATCATTGCTGGAGCTATAATAGGAGGAGTAGTAAGCTGGTGGATTTACAATCGTCAAAAAAAGACTGCCGAAATACAAGAATCAACCTTAAATAGAATAAAAGAGCTGGATGAAAACCACGAGAAAATTTTGAAAAAAATAGAAGATTTTGAAATAAGGCATGAAACTACCTTAGGTATGATCGATGAATTAAGCAAAAAGATTAAGCCATTTAGTACAAAAGAAGAATTAGACGGTTTGGGCAAGAAAGATCCATCTTAAATCTCCAACACAATTAAGAAAAAATATTCTAAAATTTGCTTCTAAGATAGTGTATAAAATGTGTATTCTTATTTTAAATTTTAATACTAGGGTTTAACTTCTTGAGTTTCTCCCAATCAGCCAAGAAGTTTTTTAAACCAATATCTGTTAGAGGGTGCTTTAACATCTTCCCAAGCACGTCTGGCGGCAGTGTTACAACATCAGCTCCTATCTTTGCGGCATCAACAACATGCATTGGATGTCTAACACTTGCAACTAAAATTTGTGTATTAAATTTATAATTTTGGAATACATCATGTATTTCTTTTATTAAATGCATTCCATCTTGACCATTATCGTCAAGTCTGCCAATAAAAGGACTAACATATTTTGCACCAGCCTTAGCGGCAAGTATCGCTTGATTTACTGAAAATACTAATGTTACATTAACTGGTATTCCTTCATCAGTCAAAACTCTGCAAGCTTTTAGCCCCTCTGGTGTCATAGGACACTTGACAACTACATTAGTACCATATTTTCTCAATTTGTGTCCTTCATCAATCATTCCAGAAGTTTCGGTACTT
>CAZHDX010000099.1:0-5434 GCA_964531195.1 uncultured Nitrosopumilaceae archaeon | reverse complement strand
AACATACAACATTGCAGCCATTGCAACAAATCAAGTAATGGCATCTCCTGATACATTCTTTGGTGATCCTACTCGTCCAATTGGAGGAAATGTTGTTGCACATTCGAGCACATATAGGGTCTATTTCAAAAAGTCAGGCAAGAAAAGAATTGCACGAATGGTAGATAGCCCGCATCATCCAGAACAAGAAGTCCTCTTCACTTTGACTGAAGCTGGTATAGCAGATCCAGAAGACGAAACAAAGAAAAAAAAGAAGGAAGAATCTGAATAATCTATCATCTTACAAGATAAGACAGATACATCTGATATTGAGATAGAAAAGGCTAGCAAGTGTTAAATTATGGGCGACTCTAGTGTTTACGAATATGACTACTAAGAAACCCCATGGTCGTTCTCATGGATTTATGCACAAAGCAAGATCTGTTATGACCAAAGATAGCATGCGAGGTGTATCATTTTTAATGAGAACTTTTGTAGCAGGAGACAAGGCGCTTGTAATCATAGATCCATCACAACACAAAGGATTACCACATAGAAGATATCATGGAAAAGTAGGTACTATTACAAGTGTTGGACGCCGGACTGTAACTATGGATGTTAAGCTTGGTAATAAAACAAAAACACTGATAACTAGACTCGATCATATCAAACCATTCGGTGTTTAAACATGGAAGAGATAAAAAAGAAACAGCCAATTTCTATTTCAGAAGTTAAAGAACTTATGGAAAAATCTGATCCGGAATCCATGGATCAAATACAGAGATGGACATTTGATTATGTTTCCAAATTTGCAAAAATTGATGGAAAGGCAGCAAAAAAACTTAAACAACAGCTGGTTAAGGAATGTGGGATTACTGAAGAAGAATCAGTAGAAATTGTAAACAACCTTCCAACCACAGAAGCAGAACTACGTGCGTTTACGTTCGGCTGGAAAAAACTCATCTTGGCAGAAACACTTGAAAAGATGTTAAAAATTATCAAGGAGAACGCGTAATTCTACAAAGGAGTAGATATTCTTGGAAAGAAATCAACCTAGAAAGTACGAAGAGTACGCATACGTTTTAGATTTTGTAATGAGGGGAAAATCTGCGACGGTAAGAGGTAGAGATGGAATAATAATTACTGCGTTAGGAGAAGAAAGATTAACTGTATTAGAATTGCTTGCAATGCCTAATTCAACATTTGAAATTGGAGAAAGAGTATACATTGGAAAGGAAGGAAGGACAAAAATTCTTTCAGTCTTGGGAAGATTAGAGTATAATGACATCTCATCAGCAGCACAAAGCGAGCTGCTCGCTGTGGTGGAAAAAATTGTCACACAAAACGAACAACGATTTGTCGATTACTTAAACACAGCCCAGCCCCTAACTCCAAGGATACATGCTCTAGAATTAATTCCAGGTATAGGAAAAACATACATGAAAACAATGCTTGAAGAAAGAGAAAAGAAAAAATTTTCTGATTTTAAGGATATACAAGAAAGAGTAGGATTAAAAGAACCAATTAAACAAATTGCAAAAAGAATACTCGAAGAGATTACTGGTGAAACTAGAATGAATCTCTTTGTTAGGCGATGAAAAAACGGCAATTACTTGGACAACACTTTCTAGTTTCAGAATCAACTGCAAAATCTATAGTCGATTTTGCATCGATAACAAAAAAAGATACCGTCCTTGAAATTGGTACTGGAAAAGGAATACTGATTCCACATCTTTGCAAAGCTGCAAAAAAAGTAATATCGGTTGAAAAAGATGATGAACTATATTCATGTGCACTAGAAAAATTTTCAGATTTTTCTAATCTTACACTTGAGCATGGTGATGGGTTTAAGACTAATCATGAATTTACAATTTTTGTATCCAATTTACCTTATTCGGAAAGCAGAAATGCAATAGAATGGCTTGCCCAGAAAAGATTTTCTCGTGGAATTATTATGGTTCAAAAGGAGTTTGCCGAGAAACTTTTCGCAAAGCCAGGAAACAAACAAAGGAAGGCTATCAGCGTTCTTGCAAATTATTATGCAGAGATTCAGCATTTGATGGATGTAAAAAAATCGGCGTTTTTGCCACAGCCAAAAGTAGATTCAGTAGTTCTAAAGATGATAAAAAGAAATCAAATCTCCAAGGATCTGATAAATAAAATAAACAAGCTTTTTTCATATAGACGAAAGACAATTCGCAATGTTGCCAAACAATTTGATATTGAAGTCGATTCTAATTCTCGACTAGAGGATTTGACAGATGGTGAAATAATCAAACTTGCAAAACAAATCAATTAACGCCGGATATTATTTGCCAGCAGAAGATTCAATATTTTTTGCCAGTCATTTACAAAATGAAACTGGCAAATATGCTCTTGACATCGGCACTGGATCTGGCTTTCTTGCAAATACAATTTTTCCAAATTTTGAAGTGATAGTAGCAACTGATATTAATTTTGACGCAACAAAAAAGGCACACCAGTCCATAGATAATTGCGTTTGTTGTAATTCTGCAGATCCTTTTGCGATAAAATTTGATCTTATCGTTTGTAATTTACCATATTTGCCATCTGATGAAATTGTTGATCCAGCCGTGGATGGATTAGAAGAAGGATTGTTAGTTCCACTTCAAATAATAAAATCTGCCAGAAATATTTTGAAAAAATCAGGGAAACTCCTTTACTTGACTTCATCTTTGGCAAATCACAAAAAACTATTGGAAAAGACAAACCAATTGGGATTTTTAACCTCTATTGTTGCGACAAAAAAATTATTTTTTGAAGAATTGATTCTAGTTCAAGCAATTTTAAAGTGAAACTGTCTATTTTCGAAGTTTTAGTTTTGCTATATCAGCTATTACACTTGCCATCTTTGAAGTAGATGTGCTTCCACCAATGTCGTATGTGACATATTTTCCTTCGTTTATCACTTGTTCTGTGGCTGAAAAAATTGCATTTTTTATTTCAGGTTCTCCTAGATATTCTACCATCCAAGCACCAGATAATATTGCTGCAGTAGGGTTTACCTTGTCTAGACCCGTATATTTGGGCGAACTTCCATGTGCAGGCTCAAACATGGCATAAGAATCTCCAATATTGGCAGAGTATACGTTTCCAATCGAACCAATATTACCAGATGCACATTCTGATATTATATCCATAAACAAATTTGTACTAAGCAAAATGGAATTGTTGAATCTTTCGGGATTTTTTACTAATTGCTGAGTCATATTGTCAATATAATATTCTTCTACCTCGATTCCTGGATTTTCTAATACTGCTTTTTCAACTTCAGACCAGAAAATGCCATCAGTTTCTTTGAGAATATTTCTTTTCGTAATTGCAAAGATTTTTTTTAAACCATATTTTTTTGCCCAAGCAAAGGAGGATTTTACTATCCTTTGGCATCCTTTACGCGTTGTTTTTCTTATTGCAATTGCAGAATCATCTGATATTCTGAATTCGATTCCTGCATACAGTCCCTCGGTTGCTTCTCTAAAACAAACAAAATCAAGTTTTTTGTTTGGAGATAATCTGTCATATGTCTTAATTGGTCTTATGTTACTGTAGAGTTCAAATTTCTGTCTTATTGTAACTGCAACACTTCTTGGCGCATTTGGTCTTGGGATTGTGGTTGTAGGGCCTTTGTAGCAAGCGTCACACTCTTCCAATAATTTCATAGTAGAATCAGGTATGTATGTAGCACCGCCATTTTTCTCCCACTGTTCTGACCCAGCTTCGCACAGAATCATTTCCACTTGGGTATTACAAGATTTCAAAACTTGTAACATTGCGCTAACTAGTTCTGGTCCAGTTCCATCTCCCTTAATAATCGCAGATTTTTTTCCCAAAACATCCAAGGTGAAAGAAATTGTATATTTAATTCTACCTAGGAATTTTTTATTCTACATTCAGATAAATTATTTTTAAAGCGAATCCTTAAACTATGATTTCATAAGGATAATTGTAATGAAAATAGTTCAAATATCTGATATTCATGTTGGTTCTCAATTTCGTGAGGAAATTTTTGATGTTGTAGTAGACGAAATAAATGACTTAGGACCATCCAGCATTTTAGTCACTGGTGATCTTACAAACGAAGGTCTTATGAAAGAATATGAAAAATGTAAAGCAAAATTTTCAAAATTTGAAACTGACAAAATTATTGCAATTAGTGGTAATCATGACTATAGAAATACTGGGTATCTGCTATTCAAAAAATTCTTTCCCTTTGATGCCATTAATGAAATTGGGGATAATACAGTTTTGATAACTTTGGGCACAGCAAGGCCTGATAGGGATGAAGGTGAGGTAGGATACAGGCAAAACTTGTGGCTGGAACGAACTCTAAAAAAATACGAAAAGAAAAACAAAATAGTTGCAATGCATCATCATTTAGTTGGAGTCCCCGATAGTGGAACCGATAGGGTTACAGTTATTGATGCCGGTGATGTATTGCGGACTGCACTTTCTTGCAAAGTAGACCTTGTTTTATGTGGCCATAAACACCGACCATGGATCTGGAATTTCGGGAATCTTCAAATCGCTAACGCAGGAACTGCCTCATCAGAAAGAATGAGGGGTTTATTTGAGAACACCTATAATATAATAACAATCGAAAAAAACCAGATCAAAGTTGATTTAAAAATAGTTGGAGGAAAACTAATGCCTCTGCAAGATCTAGTCTTGCATTACAAACGATTTGGGGAGGAATAATATCTTTTTCGCTGATCATCCAAAATTGGAAATAATTATTTTATTTTTTAAAGTGAAAAATCAGTACCAAAGGGGAGGCTGATTTTTATATATGTAGAAGATAGCACTAATCAGAGAAATATGGGTTTGGGGGGAGGATTTTCCTAATGGGGGTTGCCTTTGATGAGATTTAGGATTGATAAGAAAAATTCTATTATTGGTCTTTCCGTTTTACTAATTTTTTTATTGGTTAATCCTTTTCATTCTCTTGACGCATTTGCCTGGTATCCATCTAATTCTTTTACATCTGTAATAAACCCAAAAACAGGAATAGTTTTCATACCTGAGCAGTTCACAATTACTGTCACTAATACTGATTATGGGAAAATGAAATGTGTATTGATAAATATTCCACCTGGATTTTCATTTCTTTCCTCTAGTGAGTTTGGAATCACTACTTCAAATGGAAAACATTGGGACAAGTCAATTTCTTCAGGAAATTTAAAAGCTGTAGTTCATACAGATTGGGATAAACTTGTAAAAAAAGAATCAATCAAGTTTACTTTTACCAAATCATCCTCTACTACTGGTACAAAAGAATGGACAACTAATACATTTTTTGATACTCAATGCAAAATTGGATATAATGAGCTAAAAATTTTTGGTAAACAACCTACCGTCGTAATTTCAGGATCATCAGGAGGCGGTTCCGGCAGTGGTTCAGGTTCCGGCAGTGGTTCAGGTTCTGGCAGTGGTTCAG
>CAZHDX010000098.1:0-5446 GCA_964531195.1 uncultured Nitrosopumilaceae archaeon | reverse complement strand
TCGTTAAATTCTCGTATAGTTTTCATTTTCATTCGTGTCATTATTTTAGTTCCTCCTCAATCTCTTCAAATGTCTCTACTTGTTCTACAAGCTTTTCTTCTTGTACTATTAATTCACTTTCGGTTCTTGGTTTGGATGGATCGACTGGAAGTTCCTCGACTATTTCAATTTCTTTTTCTTCTAGCTGGATTTTTGCTTCTTTTTTCATAGTTCTTAGTTCAAATTCTGGGATATAACGTTCTTTTCTTGCGATTCTAATTCGTACACCAATTAAACCCATTTTTGTTTCAACATGAACAATATCCTCTGCAACTACAACATCTGCAAAGTGACCAGCTCGCGGCAGAATTCCTTTACTGTGTTTTTCAAAGCTTGATCTTTCTCCTCTTAGTTTTCCTGAAATTGTAATCTGTACTCCCATTGCTCCAGCATTCATTATAGTTTGCATAGTCCACATAACAGCTCTCCTAAATGCAGTTCCTCTTGCAAGATGCTGCGACATTCTGTTACACATCACGCTAGGTTGAAGTTCTGGTTTGATAATTTCTATGACAGATATTTGGGGGTTTTTAAGATCAAAATCCTTTTCCAAAACTTTAGTCAAGTCACGTATTCCAGAACCCTTTCTCCCTATCACAATACCAGGTCTCGTAACATGCAAACCTATACGAGTTCCTGTTGGTGTTTTTTGTATATCTACTTCAGAAAATCCTGCTTCTTTTATTGCTTCTCTAAGATAGTCTTTTAGAAGCATGAGTTTGTAACTATCATTTATCACATTCTTTACTGACGACAATTTAAAGCTCCTGAGCTACAAGCTCGACGTGAGTAAGAATATCAATTTTTGGTGAAGCTCTTCCCATGGCACGAGGAGTAAACCTTTGAATTTTTCTTCCCTTATGTACTGTTGTATTTATTATTTTTAGCCTATCTAAATCCATTCCACGATATTCAGCATTCGATTCTAAATTATCTAAGAGTTTAACAAACTCTGTCGCTGCTTTTTGTGGATATCTTCCAGACATGATTCCTGAATCAGATTTATGTCCAACTTCATTATGATATCTTCTAAACGGAACTGCGCTTTTTAGCCTTATGACGTTTTGTAAATAATCTCTAGCATTCTCTATTGACATGCCTTTTATTGTAACCGCGATTTCACGAGCATGTTTATGTGAAATAGTTTTTTCTCGAATTGCAGCCCTAACATGTCTTGTTTTGTCATAATTTTGGAAAGAATATTTGAATTGCATATTATCACTTTAATGGAACATACAAGCTTGAACGTGATGCTCCAACACCTGGTGCACCGTGTTGAACTCTTTTGTTTGTTAGTGAAAACTCGCCTAGATAATGCCCTACCATCTCTGGTTTTATTGTAACGGAATGAAATTCTTTGCCGTTAAAAACATTAATTGTCAATCCTATCATATTAGGAAGAATAATCAAACTCCTAAGATGAGTTTTAATTGGAGTGGTAAGTTTACCTGCTTTACTTAACTTCATTTCTTCTATGAGTTTTCGTTTATTATCTGTGATTCCTCTGCTAAGTGATCTTCTTGCTCTTGCAGGAAAGAGTTCAAAGAGTTTTTCCATTGAAAGAGACTGAAGCTCTTCCATAGATACGCCTCTATACTTAAATTCTTTAACCAAATATATGCACCTGCATTCGAATTGATTCAAAGTAGACCATATTATAGCATTCCTATCTTAGTTGCAAGATCTCGGGCTTTTTCTACTGATTGAAATTTAACAAATGCTTTTTTGCCATAAACTGTTCTGCAAACATTCACAGCCATTGGTTCTTCTTTATAAAGAACTTTTACTGCTTCGATGATTTTTGGTTTAGTTGACGTTTCCTTAACAAGAAAACAAATCCTATTTTCATTTTCTACTAATGCGAATGTTTTTTCTGTTACATATGGTTTGAGTATAATATGAGTAGCTTCTTCAATATTCATTTTGTCGACACCATCAAATCCAAGTGAGGAGATTTTATCTTTGCTAGTTCTTCAATGGCACTCTTTGAAAAAACTGTTAATCTAATTGGTTTTGATCCTGGAACAAGATCCAAAACGCTCAAGCTTTTAACCGGTTTTACATCAACACCTAAAAAGGTTCCAGTTGCTTTTGACAGATTTTTTGATTCTTTTACTACAAATAGTATACTTTTACCAATTTTTGATTTTCTGCCTCGCAGGGATGGTTTACCAGAACGGCGTTTTAATCTGATTTTCAGCCTTTCAATATCTTGCATCAAATTAAGAGCATCAAAAAATTTTGCAAGATCTTTAGATTTTGATACTGATTCGATATCATCAGAAACAATAATGGGAAATGATTCTAGTTTATCGATTTTATGCCCACGCGATTTTATCAGGGATGCAGAGGCAGTAGCTGCTATTGCAGAGCATAAAGCTAACTTGTTTTCTTTTTTATTTAAGATCTTATACGTTACCTTTTCTGCACTGGGAGGATGCGCTTGTCTGCCACCTCGTACCATTGCAACACCACCACCTTGACCCATCCGTCCGCCACCTCCACCATGCATTCTAGCAACTCTAGCTTGATGATGTCCAGTAGGAGGACTGTTTGATTCAGCCACAACGTTCATGCCAGCTAATGGATAACGACCTTGAGTTTGAAATTTGTGAGATTCTAAATTGACAAATGCTTTGTGTAAAAGATCTGATCGTAGAGGAGTGGAAAACACTGTCGGTAAATCTATTTCTTCTTGTTTTGATCCAGTTATAGAAAATATTTGTGCCATTATACCATTATCTCTAAAACTTTTGGTTGTGTAATCTTTGAAGTTCTCTGACGCATAGGAGAACGCAATTTAATTAATCGTCTATAAGTTCCGGGAATTGATCCTCGTATCACAACAAAGTCTCCTTCGACTAAACCAAAATGTTTGAATCCTCCTACAGGATTAATTTTAAATTCAGAGTTTTGAGTATTACTCATTATCATTATTCGATTGTTGTATTGTGTTCTTTGATGGAATCCTCGTTGACCTGCTCTTGGAACAGTATACATGATAGTTGCAGGACTGATTGGTCCTAGAGTACCAAGTGCCCTCACGCTTTTTCTTGATTTATGCTGTTTCTTTTTTACACCCCATCTTGTAATCGGACCCTCAATTCCCTTACCTTTTGTGATGGCAGCAACATCTACATCGGCGCCCTTTTGAAAAACTTGATCAACCTTAACCTCCTTACCTAAAAGATCTTTGAGAAATGTGAATTGTTTTTGTTTATCGCCTCCTTTTACTGCAATTTCAAAAACATATGGTTTTTTTTGTTCCATACCAGCTTCTCTTGGTAAAACTGCAGCAAGGGCAAAGAGCTCTTTTACAGATCCAAGATGGTTCTGTATTCCTTCAAGATTTTTCTCATCCAATTTTATCGTAAATAATCGTGATAGTTCTTTTGGAAGATCTTTCGAATAAACATCGAAAACAGAATTAAAGCCGTATCTGTTTTTTGAATAGCCTCTTATTCCTATTATAACAATTGGAGGTGTAACAACTACTGTTCCCAGGCTTACTAGTTGTTTACCAAAGTTAGGTGTTTTATCTCGGTCATCTATACTTGCTACCCTGATGCAGCCAGCCTTAAATCCAGCATGTCCTAAGAGTTTTGGTTGATCGCCTTCGTCATCTGGCCAAGTACGAATCCTTGCTTCCATACTTTTTGCTCTGCCTCTTGGAAGGTACGCAATACTTCCTCGTCTTGGCTGACTATGTTTTCTATGACCCATTGATAAACGCTAAATGTCGTAAACCCCATTATAAGTCTACTATTTAAAATAATAATTTTATGCAAATTTTTACAAAATGGATCTACAAATTACAATTGCAAAATCATATTTGCAATAACAACAGTTCCAATTATTATACCAATTAAACCGGTAATAATTGCAAATAACAACACCCGTTTTGGTTTAGGCATTGAAAGAATTTCTTAAAACAATATTTTAAAGTTAATTACGAACTAGAATATTCAAGATTGCCAATGTCCCAAGTATTGCTTCTTCTAACCGTACAGTCTCTGTTGCTTGATTCGGAAAAAAATTAAGACTCTGCGATTTCGGAATTTTTGTTACCGAAATTCCGAGAATTTCATGTATACCTCGTTCGGGAGTCCCAAAAACAACTAAAACTGAATTATTTGAAATATCAGTAAAGTATTTTTGTATTTTATTCACAAGTTTTCCTTTTTTTGAAGTTAAAATTATCTCAGAATTCCAATTAGAAAGAAGGGCGAGTAAACTTGCACTTTCTTTGACCTCATACCCCCAATATTGCCTGACCTCGCTTCTAGAAATCTGTTTTATTAAGAGTTCGGGATGTCCAGTTTTAAATTGAATTGTTATCCTTTTCCCTGCTTCGTCTTTTCCTGAATATGGAAGTAATTGTTCAAATCCTACATCAACAAACTTTCTGCCTTTTGCATATACTATCATTCCTTCTCGTATATCTCCAGCTTTTACTCTTTGAGAATTAACTGGGTTAATATGATGTGGAATTTTTAATGGGCTAAGACTGCCAGCGAATCGAAGTTCAGAGATTCTCTGAAAAAGACCTCTTCTAAGATATTGAGGCGTTTCAAGATACTTTAGAATGGTCCGTATTAATGATCTGTCAGCAAAGGTTCCAGATTTTTCATGATATATGTAGATATTTTGTACTTGAAAAATTGCACAGGTCCGAGCTATTTGAGAAATTTTCATTGATTTGCCAAGTTGAGTGGCTTCATCATTTACCGCAGAATCAGGAATTGCAATTGAGATTTTCAATTATTAAGATTTTCACGAAGTTATAAAATATTAAATATTATTTTTGTCTTTTAGCTGCAGATTCTTTTGCCTTTGTAGCATATTTTTCAATGTCTTTTTCGGAAGTTTTTGTGAGTGTTTTTGATTCATTTAGAATTTGAGCCATTTTGACATGTTTAATACCCTCCTTTTCTTCGCTTACAAGATAAATTGATTCGATAGCAAGTTCTGCAGCTTCTTCTAATGTCATATCCTTTTTGTAATATTTTTCCAAATATTCTGTCACTTGATCTGAACCAGAACCAATGGCAACAGCATCATAAGAAATGTATGTTCCACTTGGATCAGTGAGAAATACAGTAGCGCCACTCTTATCTACACCTGCAATGATCAAGGCAACACCAAAAGGTCTTACTCCGGCATATTGAGTAAACTGTTGACACTGGTCAGCAAGATGTTTTGCTACTGACTCTACCTCGATGGGTTCATCATATATCATTCTGTTTGATTGAGAAAAAAATCTTGCATTATCAACTTGCGATCTGGCATCTGGGATATATCCTGCAGCAGCTACTCCTATATGATCATCTACTTGGAAGATTTTTTGTGTGATCTCGGAATTTTGTAGTTTTCTTGGTTTTTCTTCTACAGCAAGAATAATACCGTC
>CAZHDX010000097.1:1096-5479 GCA_964531195.1 uncultured Nitrosopumilaceae archaeon | reverse complement strand
CTATTTAATCCGTTGTAACAGGTTTCTATTGGTCTGTCATATTGTCTATACCAAGTTAGAAATTCAAATTTCGAATCGTTTTTCTTGTAAAAATCATATAATATACTCATGAATTTCGTTTGGTCTTCTCTTGTTCCATTAATTGCTTTAGCTGTACTCCAACCAACTTCAACTAAAGCAATTTTTTTTCCATTAGAAAGATCAATCATTTTCTGTAAATTTTCTCCTTGTACTTCTGGACTTTTTGGTTCATATCCTGTAGAATCTATTGGAAAATACGAATAAGCTGTAAAATCTCCCTGATCAAGTTTGCCTACTAGATTTTCTTGAGATTGATTTATTATCGAATTTAGAGAAAACCAGTTTCCAAATTTGACCTTAGGATGTTTTTCTTTAAGCTTGGAATAGACGCCATCGAAAAATTTTGAATAATTTTGAATTTCGTTTGGATGATCTCTAAAATATCCATCAACTTGACCACCTATCATCACATAATCTACAATATAATATCTTGATATGATAGTATCAAGAGTTTGCACAGTTTCATTTTGAAATTTTTGATCAAATCTTGGTTTTCCTAACCAACCAGGGAATGGACCCAAGGTTCTGTCATTGATTATAGAAAAATAAAGTGTAACATTGAGATTTTGTTCTCTGTTTAAGCCCATTAGAAGATCTGAAGTTTTCCAGTTGTATTGTCCCTCTTGTGGTTCTATAGCTGGCCAAGAAAGATAGACATTGCTTCTTCCAATTCCTATAGATGCAGCATCCTTGTATGCAGCTTGTATTTCTGCAAGAGTTGGAGTTTGTGTTGGAGGCATGATGACTAGCCCAAGTTTTTTGTTATGTAATGTGTTTGGTTGAACTTGTGATGGTAAAGACATTTGTGACTGAATCAATAATAAAGCTACGACAATAGCTGCAGCAGCAATTGCAGCGCCCAAAATTTTCTTATTCATCAATATTTCCAGCAAATCATGATAGTAAAAAAGTTGTGATCAGATTTGAGAGATAGGTGTTCTTTCCTGTAAATTACTTTCAAAAATTAAACAGCTCTAACGAAATTTTTTAGTTTTATCCTGATGTACAGCCACTATATCCACACTCTATGCAAGTATTGCAACCTTCTGCAAAGACTAGGTTGTTCTTACATGTTGGACAAAGTCTCTCTTCAATTTCTTCTTGAGTAAGTGGTACCTGCGGAGATTGTGCTGTCACGTCTGGGATCTTAATTTGCAACGCTTTTTCTGTTTGTGACTTTAGATATTCGTTTGTGATATTTTTGGCAATGTAATCTGTTACATACACACTTGGTGTAACTTGGAATGTTTTTTTCACGTTATCACCAGTCATATGTAAGACCTGTTCATGTCTGGAACCATCTCTAAAAACAGTAATTCCTTTGAGACCAAGCTCATGTGCTATTAGATATGCAGCCTTGATATCTTCTGCAGTTACATCATGTGGCATGTTAATTGTCTTTGCTATTGCATTTCCAATCCATTTTTGCCAAACAGCTTGAGCCATAAGATGATCAGCCCAATGAATATCCATTGCTGTGACAAATATTTTCTGCATCCATTCTGGAATTTCTGGGATGCCTTTTAGAGAACCATAATTATTTGCAATTTTTTCAAGAATTTGATCATTGTGTAAACCGTGTTCTTTTAGTACCTCTTCAAAGATTTTGTTAGTATAGAAGAATCTTCCAACAGTGACACGCTTTTCAAATACAAGTGCAAACATTGGTTCCATTCCATTTGAACAATCACCGATCATTGAAAGAGTTCCTGTTGGTGCTACAGTGGTTGTTAAAACATTTCGAATACCATGTTTTTGGATCTTACTAATTAATGCATCCCAATCAAATGAGCGGGCGTTCTTTGGTTTTTCATAATATCCAGCAACTGGAATTTTTCCTTCTGGAAATTCTGATTTTGAACATAATGGAAATGCACCTCTTGTTTTTGCCAAAGCAACACTTTCTTCCATGGAGTAATATGTCAGGGCTTCAGCAAGTTTTTCTTGGAATTCAAAGCCTTCTTGTGAATTATACGGAATTCGTAGCTTGAAAAGAAGATCTGCAACTCCCATAACACCAAGTCCGATTCGGCGTGAATCTTTTGATGCTTGATCTATCTCTGGAATTGGATAATTATTTACGTCTATAACGTTATCTAAGAATCTTGTTGTCTTTCGTATTGTTTCTTCGTATCGTTGCCAATCAAACTCATATTGTCCATCAGCTTTTCGTTTGACATAATTTGCCAAGTTAATGGATCCAAGGTTACATGATTCGTATGGATACAAACTTTGTTCTCCACATGGATTAGTAGCACGTAATGGTCCACCACGAGCTTTTGCAAACACATTGTATTTGTTGATAAGATCAAAGAAGATGAGACCAGGTTCAGCACTCTTCCAAGCTGAAAGTGCAATAAGATCAATTAATTGATGCGCATTTATTTCTCTAATTGGTGATTTATCACGCGGACTTCTAAGAGTATATTTTCCGTCTTTTGAATTTACAAGAGCGTCCCAGAAATCTTCCCAAACTCCAACACTTACATTAAAATTTTCCAGAACTCCTGGTTTTGTTTTTGTAGTAACAAATTTCTCAATATCTGGATGCCATGCTTCGATAATTCCCATGTTTGCCCCACGTCTTTTTCCGCCCTGTTTTACGACTTCAGTAACTGTGTTTATTATATTCATAAATGAGACTGGTCCAGAGGCAACACCAGAGGTAGATGCAACCATATCTCCTTCTTCTCTAAGATCAGAATAGTTGATGCCTACACCCCCACCAGATTTGAAGATTAATGCAGCGTCTGAAGATGATTTCATTATCTTTTCCATGTCATCAGGCATACCAAGCACAAAGCAGGCGGAGAGTTGGCCTAGTCTTCCCCCTGCATTCATCATCGTAGGCGAATTTGGTAGAAAGTCTTGTGAAATCATTAGCTCATAATATTCTGCAATTCTCTCTGAATACTGGTCAAATTTTCTAGCTGCAAGCATAGTAAGAATCTCTTTGATACTTGTTTTCATTTGGCCTCGTTTGGCTAGGTCAATATATTGTTGTATTAATGCTCTAAAGTGCCATTTGTTAAGAATATACTTGCCAATTTTAAATTTATAATCAAAATCGTCTAGTTTTTCAAGATACCTTGCAGCTTCATCCAAGTTTTGTGTGCTATCCCCTTCTACTCCAAAGAGAGAAGAATCCTTTAGAAGATCTCCAATTCCAACTAATATTGCAACTCGTTCAAACATTTCACCTGGACTTTCAATTATTGTTCCCTTGTTATTGCGTATCAAGTATCTAGAAGCCAGAACCCGTAAACAATTAAGATCAAATTTCTTTGCTACACTGTCAAGAGATTTTGCATTAAGCACCTTCATCTTTTCCTCTCGAATTTTTCTTCGTTCATGTCTGTAAAGTATGTAGGATTTAGCAATTTCACCAAGTCCTTCATCTATTAAAGTGGATTCAACCATATCTTGCACATCTTCTACGCTTGGTGGATCAGATGCTGAATAGCCTTGATTGATGAGTTTTTCCATTACTCTATTTGCCAGCTTGTCGGCTAAACTGTGTTCAGGTCTACCGCAAGCAACTAAAGCCTTGTATATTGCGTTTGAAATTTTGTCCTTCTGGAAATTTAACATTCGTCCGTCGCGTTTTTTTACTTCAATAATTGAGTTTTCTATCTGAGAAAAATCTGTCAAACTACTCCCCGCAGACCTAACAAAAGAGAGTTAAATAAAGATTGAGGCAAAAAATATTTTTCCAAAGATGAACTTTGGATCAATTTTGTTAACACCGTTACAACTTTCATAGTTTTAGATCGAAGAGTAATCATAATTAGATCTCAATATTTAATCTGCATTTATCATAAATAAATCATGTTTTATAATTTTTTAAAAAAAAAGTTAAGTAATTGAAATTTTTACTGGACACATAAAAGTTTAAGCAAGAATATATGGTGATTTACAAGTTGGACATTTATCGGTGATCTTTTCTTCTTTTAGACCGCAGTTACTGCAAATATGCACCTTCCTAATTGGTCTAAAGGAACTTACAAGTTCGCTTGTTTTTTCTATAGCCTTTTTTATTCCTGCTACATCTGTATTGTCTGGGATTTTTAGTTGTACTAACAATCCCCCGTTTAGCATCTTTGACATTTGATTTGCTTCTACGACTACCTCTGTTTTTTGACTCATTCCTTCGATTTCTGAAGCATTTATCACGATTCCCTCAGAATAGGATTCACCTTCTACATGTTGGAGACCTGACATTTTACCATATTTTTCACCATCTAATGCTGAAAATATAGCCGAAGTGTCGCTTTCAGTCATATACTGATTAAAATTATTTCC
>CAZHDX010000097.1:0-1086 GCA_964531195.1 uncultured Nitrosopumilaceae archaeon | reverse complement strand
TATAGTAACATTATCTCCCATTTCTTTTCCCTTTTTGGCTGCCACTTCTATTGCTGTAGCTATTACTTTTGAGAGTATTTCATTTCCAGCCTTGTTATTTTCATATCCAAGTATCCCAAATACTGCTTCTTTTAAGCCAATTAAGTTGACTACCAGAGTAACAGAACCTTTTTGCATATATTGCGTATTGTTTGCAAGAATTGGATTAAGACCTCTTCTAGTAAGATCAGATATCTCCTTTTTCCTAAGTGACATTGCAGCTAGAGCTGGTTTCATCAAAAGAGCAAGACGTGCTCTAAAGTAAGTTTCATCTTTATTAGATTCAAAAGCAAGTCTAGGCATGTTGATTGAAAGTGATTGAAGATTTATGGTAGTGCCAGCAGTTTTTGATTCACCGCGTAGAATTCCTTTGTTGGACATCATTCCTTTTGAAAAGTTTACTCTACCTCCTAATGCAATAATTTCAGAAAGCATATCAGAGAATTCACTAACCTTACCTTTTTCATAATCTATTGTAAGACCAATTGATGGAATCGGTGTTGATTTTACGTATGATTTGTAACCAGCAAGTATTGCACCTATTATCTTTGAATCTGTTCCCAGTGGAATTCTAAAGGAAACAAGTGTACCATTTTTATTATATTTTGAAGAAGTAGAGGTTGTCGCAAATGCATTTGTAATTTTTTCCTCGACTTCGGTTAAATTTTTAGAATATTTTTGCAAAAATGTTACTAAACCATCCATGACAACCTCTTGGGATGCTTCTCTGAATAGTAATGAAGTGAGCAATGACAAAGATGTAGCCAGTTTATCTAACGTAATTATCGGTGGTAGTCTTGTAACTCCCAGAAACTTTCCTCGTAAGTCTAGACCATCTTCTAAAAGTTCCTTAATGTTTACAAATATGGTATCTGGTAAGAGAGACCAAATTCCCGTATTAGTTATATGAATATCTCCTGAAAGATGTGAATCAGCGACATCTTTTGGCAGGGTGTTTAGAACCAAGTGTTCTCCAAGGACTATTTGACCGGTCTTAGTGAGGAGACCTTCTGCTCCATTATGAATACCATCCACGTTGGTTATCAT
>CAZHDX010000096.1:0-5691 GCA_964531195.1 uncultured Nitrosopumilaceae archaeon | reverse complement strand
TACGTGATCAGATTACCTTTTAGGTTCGTTCAAAGGTAAAATCAAGCTTAATTCCAGTCTTTTCATGAGTGGTCTCCCAGAGGACCCTACCATTTTTCTGTTCTGTATACTTTTTATAATAAAAGGGATCATCCAAAATTCCAACCTTCCATGCTGCATATGGGATATCTTTTGCGATATATGTCGCGATTCCATTACTTCTCACTAGAATTTTATCATCCTCATCGGAAGAAGATCTTATAACCCAGCAGCCCTTATTCTTACCTTCATTTTCAAATTTAACAATATCTTTTGATTTCATTTCTTCAAATATTTTTTTCCACAGATTTGATTGTATAATTTGTGATTCAAAATTCAGGCAATCATAACCAGCGCCAAGACGCCAACATGTTTTTAGTTGTTCTTCAAGTACTCTTCTTGTTATATCGTTTGCAAACTTGGCAGTATCTGATGAGCCTTCCTCTAACTCTTTTAGTACCAAAGTTCTTTTTTCAATAAGAGTTGGGTCACTCTCATATTTTGTGGTCATGTTTACGTAAATAACATCACCACAATAATTATCAAATTTCTGATTATCTGGGGGTTCTAAAGGAAATCCTGCATACTTGAAACCTACTATTATATCGGCCACTTGCAATCCAGAGTCATCAACATAGTTTAACACCTTTACATCATACTTAGCTTTAAGCAACATTCGAGAAATTGTATCTCCTATGATGATATTCCTTACGTGGCCAATATGCAATGCTTTATTTGGATTTACACTAGTATGTTCAACTACAATTTCTAAATTTTTCCCAATATTGATATCGCCATAGTTCTTTTGAATTGCAGATTTTACTGTAGAATTATTTAATTCAATGGAGTTTATAGAAAAGTTCACATATCCAGATGCATGAGGTATTGTTTTCTTTATGAATTTGCTCGGAATTTCATTATATTTCTGTGAAATAATGCTTGCAATTTCAGATGGTCTTTTCTTTAGTTCTTTTGCAAGCAAAAATGCAATATTACAAGTTATATCTCCGAATTCCGGTTTTGATGCCTCAGATACTTCAAATTCAATTTGAGGGTATTGAAGTTCATCAGATATCTGTTTAAGATTTAATCTGATTTCATCAAACAGTAATCGAAGAGTCATATCTCTCTGTTTAATTTAAGCTCGATGTACTCCAGCGCTTCAATTACTCCGTCTCCGGCGTTTCCTTTTACAGCCACGGTTGCTTGAGATTTCACTTCTTTGGCAGCATTACCTAGTGCAATGCTTAATCCTGTCGCCTTGAATAATGGTATGTCTGTCTCACTATCTCCAATTGATATTATATCATCTTTTTTAGCTGAAAACATTTTCATTACCTCTTCTAACCCTCTTGCTTTGTTTATGCCCTTGGAATTTATATGAAACGCATATTGGCTGTCAGAAAGATCTACAGGTAAGTCATGTAAAGAAACTAATTTTTTCGCTAAATTAAGATCGAAATTTCGTTCAAGTACAACCTCAGTCATTCGTGGAAAAACATTTTTTAACTCTACAGTTGGAATTTGGTCTTTCAAAAATTTAAAAACTTTCACACATTCCTCCTTATTTCCTAATAATTTGTGTTCAGAAGGACCAAACGTTATTGCACCTCCGTTCTCACCTACAGAAATTCTAGTTGTGCCCCCAAATACTGATAATACATAAGCTTCAACAGATGATCTCCCTGTAACAAAAATCACTTTATGCCCAAGCTTTTCCATATATCGAAGTGCGGCAAGTGCGTTGAGATCTACTCTTCCTCCTTTTGAATCAGTAATTGTACCATCAATATCAATTGCAAAGATTTTAGGTCGCATTAATTCAGATAAAATGTTGCGGGTAATAACCTTTAGAAATTGATCTAAAATTGTTTTATCTATGATATTAGTTTCTTTTGCAATATACTAATTTTTTTATTTGTCATCCTATTTTATTTGGGACGCATTGAATAGCTTCCGCCTTGATAAACCATTGCATGTACATCACTGTCAAGCAGACTGCGAATCCCATCTAATACGTGATTGAAATCAAATGGTTTGTATATTATTTTTAGGCCTTTTGTGTTCTGTAATCTGTCTGCAGTTTCTTTTTTAAAATCTGCAGTAACCATTAATATCTTTGCACTATTATTGATTTCTCTAATTTTTTCCATTGCATAAAAACCATCATACTCTGGCATCATAATGTCTAGTAAGACCACATCGGGTTTTACTTTTTCATAAAGCTCTACAGCTTGTTTTCCATCATAAGCTCTCCCTAGGATCGTGATACCTGATAACTCTAGGAAATCTGAAAGTAAATCTACAATGTCAATACTATCATCTACTATAATGGCTGAAATTTGTCTATCATTTTTTGCCTTATCAGAATTTTTCATTAAAATATCTTGTAAGTTTATCTATAATAGCCCAAAGATGTATTTTTACATTATTACATGATAATTTTGAATTTTATTCAATATTTGAAGGGTTTTTGAGGTAAAAGAGCCTTAATAATGAAAATTTGAGTAGACATGAACTATCTCAATAAGAATATTTCAATTTCATTTTACAAGATTGAGCTTAATTCTTTTAGAAAAACTGATTACAAAGATTGTTCTTATTGATTATGTGGATTTCGTTTTAATTCTGCCATTTACGTTTCTCAATAATACTCATGCAGCATCTGAATCCTATCAGCACCAGATTAATTTGATTAATCCAAATCACGAGATCATATCGGTGCAGACAAAATATGCCGCGAAAGGGAAAACTTGAAGAAATTTTTAGCAAAGCAAAGTATGCAGATAATCCTAACTTATACACGATTGGATTTCTTGATTACGATAAAATAAAGGATGTAACCTTGCCAGAATTCATAACAATATCCAATAACTTTGAGATCATTCCAATAACTAGAATACACTATGTCAAAAAAGGAAATAGGATTTTATTCAGCAAGGCTAAGAAAGTGAGATAAATGGGGATTCCAGAAAAAATTCAAGCAATAAAAGACGAGATGTCCAAGACGCAGATAAATAAAGCAACAGAACACCATGTTGGTTTGCTAAAAGCAAAGCTTGCAAAGCTAAAACGTGAACAAGAAGAATCAAAATCTAAATCGTCTGGTAGTTCGGTCGGTTTTGATATTAAACGGACAGGAGATGCAACTGTTGTTTTTATTGGTCTGCCAAGTGTTGGAAAATCTACTCTATTGAACAGACTTACTGGTGCAAAATCAGCAGTAGGTGCATTTCAATTTACAACTACAACTGTAGTTCCCGGAATGATGGAATATCGCGGTGCAAAAATCCAAGTTTTAGATTTACCAGGGATTATCAAAGGAGCATCTACTGGCAAGGGATTAGGAAAGCGTGTACTTGCAGTAGCAAAAAGTGCGGATCTAGTCTTAATTATTCTTGATGTTTTTCAACCATATCATCAAGAAATAATTAGAACAGAGCTTACAAACATAGGAATACGATTAGACCAAAAACCACCAAACATCATTATTGAAAAAACATCAGATGGCGGACTATCAGTTAGCCAACAGGTACCATTAACGAAAATGTCAATTAATCTGCTAAAAGATATTTTACGAGTATATGGGATAAACAATGGCAGAGTTCTCATAAGAGAAGATATAGACTCTGAACAGCTTGTAGACTTTGTTTCAGGGAACAAGACCTATGTCCAATCTCTAACAATTATGAATAAAATTGATCTTGTGAATCAAGGATTTCTAAATGAATTACAAACCAATATGAAAGCAAAGATCATACCAATTTCTGCAGATTCAGATATTAATGTTAAAGCATTACAAGATGCAATTTATGAAAAATTAGATTTTATCAGGATCTACATGAAACCGAAAGGAGGTGAAACAGATTACAAAGAACCACTAATATCAAGAAATGGTTCTACCGTTTTGGATATTTGTAACAAACTTCATCGAGATATGAAAAAAAATTTCAAATATGCTCTTGTGTGGGGAAAAAGCGTCAAATTCGGAGGACAGCGCACAGGGCTTGATCACATATTACAAGATGAGGATGTGCTGACAATTGTCAAGAACAAAGGCACATAAGCGAACACTTTAGTTTGAAGATAATTTTTCTAAATCATGGATCCTGAATATGAGGAAAGATGGTGCAAAAATTGCATGACAAAAACAATTCAAGAAATTATTTTCATGCCAGAAATTCCAACTTACAAACGCAGAAGACAATACAAATGTACAGTATGTGGAAAAAAATCTTGGTTGCAAGGAAGAAGACCATCTGCAGAATCAGTTTATTGAAAAACAAGAACAGAAATATAATATTGAAAAAAAATTATGTATCGATTATGCATCACTTGGTGTAAAATATTTTAGTTTAACCATAGAAATGCAAGTAAATTGTACATTTTTCAATGGCAACAAAAAAGCGATCTAGAAAAGCTGCAAAGCGATCGTCTTCAAGAAGATCTTCTGCAAAGCGAACGTCTTCAAGAAGATCTTCTGCAAAGCGAAGATCAGCTAGTAGATCAAGTAAAAGAAAAGCAGCAAAAAGACGAAGATAGTATGTTCTAAAAAATTATCGCTTCTTCGTCAGCGATAATTTGTTTATTTTTACTCTTTTAAGTAAACATCTGACTAGGTGGGCCAGATGATCTTCCTTTTACCGTATCAGGATCCATTGAGAACTTTCTTTCGTTTGGGATCACAGTAATTTTTACTGATGTGTTAATAGCATAATGAGGTGTTCCGTCCGGATTTTTGTAATTCGTTGCCAATCCAACTCTGTCTAAATCCACCTTAACTTTAACTATCGTTCCATCCTCGAGTTTGAAAGACACATATTCATTGCCTGTTCTTTCATGATCTAATAATTTGAAATCTATTTTTTCTTTTGGTTGATTCAATATAATAAAATTCGGCTGCAGTTATTTGAATATACTGTCATGCAACATGAATAAAAATGGTTCTTGATGAAGAAAACAAGACTGCAATATTTTTCAGATGGGATTCTACAATAAATGAAAAATTTGTGTTTGGTAAAATACATAATCTTATAAAAAAAATTTAGGATAAATCAATTATCTTTTAATTTGATTTGTTTCCTGATGTATTAGTATAGATAGCTTAGCAATTTTATTTGCTGTTCTGTGGTGATCATATTTTTTGATGTGAGAATCTCTAGTAATGATGTTAGCATAGCTCTCTCTTGTTCAGAAAATCCTGTTGGACCTTTGTCACCTGGAGGACCTGGCGGACCCCTAGGACCTTGCTCTCCTGGAGGACCTTGCGGACCTTTAGAACCTTGCTCACCTGGAATACCCTCAGGACCCTTTGGTCCTTGATCGCCTTGGATTCCCTGAATTCCTTGTGGACCCTTTTCACCTGGTGAACCCTGTGGACCTTGTGGACCCTTATCTCCCTGCGGACCCTGTGGACCTTGTGGGCCTTTATCACCTGGTGCGCCTTGAAGTCCACGCTGACCTTGTTCGCCTGGAGGACCTGGCAATCCACGAGGTCCTCGATCACCTTGTTGACCTGGCACTCCAGTCAATCCTTTTTCTCCAGTTGGACCCTGTGGACCTTGTGGGCCTTTATCACCTGGCACACCCTGTGGACCGGTCAATCCTTTTTCACCCTGCTGCCCATGTGGACCTTGTGGGCCTTTATCACCTGGCACACCCTGTGGACCTATC
>CAZHDX010000095.1:0-5821 GCA_964531195.1 uncultured Nitrosopumilaceae archaeon | reverse complement strand
GATGTGTCTAAACCACCAGAGAAAGCTAGAACTGCTTTTCCTTTCATTGAGGTTTTCTGTGATCAGATTTTAGCATTTATCTTTTGTGCTTTGTAATCTTTTAATTTTATTTTATAATAAAAACAAAAAATTATTTCTAAAATAATGAGACAAACTAAATTAGTCCAAGCTAAAATTCGAACACTATTTAACCACATAATTATAACGCTGTTATATGAAATTGATCGCTTGGACTGAGGCATTTTTAATGTCTACTGTAGAGAAGGAGCGAATTTCTTATGACTAAACTGCAAGCAAAAAATATTGTAAAACATTTTGATCATAATGGAAACTCTGTTCTTGCATTAGACGGAATTACGCTAAATGTTGAAGAAGGTGACTTCATATGTATAGTAGGACCTTCTGGATGTGGCAAATCAACATTTTTGAACATTGTGGCAGGTCTTGAAAAACCGGATTCTGGTGAAATCTTACTCAATGGAAATCAAATCGCAACTCCTGGTCCTGATAGAACAATGGTCTTTCAAGAAGGTGCTTTGTTTCCATGGCTTAGAGTGATTGATAATGTAGAATTTGGTCTAAAAATGGCCGGTATTCCAAAAGATGAACGGAGACAAATTTCATACAGATATCTGGACATGATGCAACTGACCAAATTTGCTGATTCTTACATTTACCAATTATCAACAGGAATGAAACAGAGAGTTGCAATTGCTAGAGCTCTTGCCATGGATCCGGAAATTCTTTTGATGGATGAGCCATTTGCAGCTCTAGATTCTCAAACACGAGATTTATTGTTGGTAGAATTGCAATTAATTTGGGAGAGAACAAAAAAGACAATTGTTTTTGTAACTCATAATATCTCAGAATCTGTAATTTTAGGAAATCGCGTTGTTGTATTCAAAAATAGACCATCTAAAATCAAAAAAGAAATCATAATTGATTATAGGAGACCTAGGCTTGCCGAAGATGAAAATCTCCAAAAATATTATCATCAGATTCTTGAAGAATTAAAGAGTGAGGTAATGGCGCAGAAAAAAGATGATATCATATGAGTGAAAAAATAGTCTTAAAAAAATCATCACGTTGGAATTTTGATGATGCAGCTAACACGACTTTGCTTATTGCTGTGTTTATTGGCGTTTGGCAAATAGTATTCATGCTTGGTATATGGCCAAAAATCTCATTACCGTCTCCATATACTGTCTTGGAATCTTTTATCAAGATAATTTGGAATCAATCTCTGCCTGTGAGCATCGGAGTAACATTAGTAAGACTTGTTGCGGCATTTTCCATTTCTATAGTTATTGGAACTTTAATAGGTCTCGTAATGATTCGATTTAAGGGATTTGGGAAGACACTGAGCTCATTCTCTGCAGGACTTCTATCATTTCCAAGCATTGCATGGGTTCCTTTCTCTATCTTATTAATTGGTTTCAATGACTTTGGAATTTTATTTGTAGTTGTAATGAGTTCTATTTTTTCTATTATGATGTCTACCTATAGTAGCATCAGAAATATCCCGCCAATCTTTCTTGATGCAGCAAAGAATATGGGTGCAAAAGGATTTTACTTGTTCAGACATGTAACTATACCAGCAGCTACACCTTCTCTAATAATTGGTGTTAGACAAGCTTGGTCATTTGCATGGCACGCAATCATTGGAGCAGAGATTTTGATGTCAATTGTTGGGTTGGGACATATCCTATCTGTTGGAAGGGATTTTCTTGATATGGGTCAAGTAATTGCAAGCATGATCACCATTTTTGTAATTGGATTGTTGGTTGATCGACTTTTGCTATTTAAATTAGATGAAAGAGTACGAAGAAAATGGGGATTAGATAATCATCGTTAGACAGGTTAGATATTACAAATGAATCCTAAAATCAAATTTGGAATTGCAGGAATAATTATCGTAATTGTCATTATCCTTTCTTTTAATGTAAATTCGGATAGCCAACTTTTTCATACTGATGATAAATCAGTCGATGTACTGAGAATTGGATACTTTCCAAACATAAGTCATGCCCAAGCTGTTATAGGACTTGGAAATGGGGATTTTCAAAAAGAACTTGGCAATGTTAAAGTAGAAACCACCGTGTTTAACGCAGGTCCATCTGCAATTGAGGCATTATTTGCAAATAGGATTGATGTCACATACGTTGGATCAAATCCTGCAATTAACGGTTATGTCAAATCGTATGGACAAGGTTTACGAATTATTTCAGGTGCCGCAAGTGGTGGTGCAGTTTTTGTGGTTAGAGACGATGCAGGAATAAATTCATCTGCTGATTTTGCAGGTAAAAGATTTGCATCTCCACAAATTGGAAATACCCAAGATATAGCATTGCGTAGCTATCTTTTAAAAAATGGATATAAAACTACAGAAAATGGTGGCAATGTGACAATAATTTCTGCAAGCAATCCAGATATTGTGACTCTATTTTTAAAAAAGAGTATTGATGGTGCATGGGTACCTGAACGTTGGGGAGCAAAACTTGTCAAAGAAGCAAACGGAAAAATTTTTGTTGATGAAAGAGATATGTGGCCAAATGGAAATTTTGTTACATCACAAATTGTAGTTAGAACAGATTTTCTGAAAAACCATCCGGATGTTATAAAGAAGCTTTTAGAAGCACATGTTGACGAAACAACCTGGATAAATCACAATAAAGACCAATTTGTCCAAGCATTCAATTTACAATTAGAAAAACTTACAGGTAAGACGATTCCTAACGACGAATTACAAAATGCATTTTCAAGACTTCAAATTACTTATGATCCATTAAAAGAATCCCTTTATAGGTCTGCTAATAATGCATTTGACCTAGGTTTTCTAGGTGATACCAAACCAGACCTTTCAAACATATATGATTTGACAATTCTCAATCAAGTTCTTGAGGAGAAAAATCTGCAAATTATATCTTAGATATTGTAGTTTCCTAATCGGTTCTCTTTTTCCAGATAATGACGCTAACAATGACTGTTACTGCTGGAATTATTACAAGCAAATAACTCCTAAGATTATTTTCAGGCAATATTGTATGCTCAGATTCGCCAAATCCTGATATCATAACAGTATGAGTAGATTGTGGTGTTAAATTAATGGCTATGTGCCAAAATCCGTCAGGATCCTTGCTTTGTAAGGCATCTGTTGGCTTGTCATCTAAATACACAGAAAACTTTTCGTTATTATTTTGTAAGGGAAACATGAAATTAACATAAGATTCTTGAGGCCAGGGATTTCTTGCTATGACTGAAAGAGAATTTTGAGAATCATCAAACTTTGGATCAGTCAAGTATCCATCAGACAAATAAGTAAAATAAAATTTTTTTCCTCCTCTTTCAATAGTAACCGATTGCGTAGGATCTTCGCCTAATGCAAAACAACTGTAATAACTTACTTTGGCAGAAAGAAAAGGATCAGGATAAATGTTGAACTCTTTCCTTTCTCCTGGTTTCATTACTGTAAAGGTTTCAACACTTTTACCAGTATCTAGGAATTTTCCATCTTTTCCATAAATTACTGCATACACTCTGATTCCGTAAGCAGGAATGGTGTCATTATTAATGATAAAACCTGATGTATGGCCATCTGCATGTTTTACCAAAGTTGTATCGTAAATTACTTGTATGTTAGTAGAATTATGTTTTGCAAGCACAAAATTCACGTCTGGTTTTTCTAAAATTACTTTTTTGCTTTCTATCACTGGTATTTTTAGTTTAAATGGTATGTCTTTAGATGCATCCACTATTGGTAAAATATATGAATTAGAAATCATCTTCTGATCATCTTTTACGTTTATGGTAATTGTAGGAATTATTGCAACATTTTGAGTGTTTTTAACGGCACCGATAACGGTGTAGATACCATTTGAATCAAAATACTCTCCAAATTCATTATCAGGGATCCATACTTCTGCGTTAACATAATGAGAGAAAATTACGCATGATGCAAACAATCCGATAAGAATCAGTATTCTAAATAAATTCATTCTAATTCACAAGTATCGGATACCATTCTTTAATTTTAATTAGTCGTTGATTTTCAGTATTTCTAGTTCTACATCAATGTAGGTTTTTTAATGCATCTAACCCCACTCTAAAATCATTTGGTGAGCTAAGCAATACGTTGCCTGAAATTTTGTGTACTTGTTTTATGAAGCTAATCATGTTTTCACTATATGAAGACCAATCAAGGTTGAGCATTTCGGCAGATTTAAAATTTTTTTCTGACGCCAATAAAATACAAAAAATTATTTTGAATCCTTGTGGTTTTAATTTATCCACAATCCTTGCAACTTGATCAACGGATTTGATAACTTGAGTGATAAATCCTTTTGGCTGCGCCTCTATTTTTTTATGAATTTTTTCAAAATCTGGATTACTTGACAGCGAAAGATAAAGATCAATTTTTTTACCAAAACCTTGTTCATTGAATTGTTTTACGATATCACTTGGTATTAGCTTAGAATCTCTAGGTCCAATAGGAGGAGCATCTCCTTTAAGAATTAGAACACCATTTAGATCAAGCAAAATTGCATCAGAAATTGTTTGAGTAATGGAAATGAGATTCCTATCCCTTACTCTAATGCTTGCAGAGATTTTTATTTTTTTATTAACATCTCTGACAAAAAAACCTGCGGTAATTGGTGATATTCTTGGAATGCCAAGGACTGAATCAGTCAAGTGAATACTTTTGCAAACCTTTCCTACTTTCAGTGCCTTGGATTTTAATTTATCAAGAGAATCTTGAAGTTCTTTTTGTGATAATACTTTATTCTGAATAATTTTAGGAGGATTTATTTCATATGTGATAGTCATAGAAGGTTTTCTTGAGTACTTGATTATAACCTTTGAATTGATTCAATGCAAGAAATTAAATTGATTAAACTCATCTCAACTTTGTCTTGGAACAAAAAATTCCTTTTATTGAAGCAATAAAGAATAAAATTTTGCTTTTTGATGGTGCTATGGGAACAGAGATCCAAAAACTAAACCCAAAACCAGAAGACTTTCCCGATGGTAAAGATGGATTCAATGACGGACTATCTTTTACTAGACCTGAATGGATAAAGAATATTCATAGAAGCTATTTGGAAGCAGGTGCTGATTGTATTGAAACTAACACATTTGGATCAAACAAGTTAAAATTAGAGGAATATGGTTACGGAGAAAAAACTGTGGAATGGAATAAAAAAATTGCACAGTTGGCAGTAGAGATAACCCAAGAATTTACTGACAAGCCAAGATATGTAATTGGAACTATGGGACCATCAGGATTTCTACCAAGCTCAAATGATCCATCACTTGGTCAAAAACCTCTTGATGAAATCAGAACAGCGTATGAATTACAGGCAGAGGGACTTATACTGGGTGGAGTTGATGCATTACTAATTGAAACAAGCCAAGACGTTTTAGAAGTTAAACTTGCAATTGAAGCTTCTCATCTTGCAATGAAAAAAACCGGTAAAAAAATTCCGTTAATTGCAAATGTAACGTTAGACAAATATGGCAAAATGTTGCTTGGCACAAACATTCAGGCTGCATATACCACCGTGTCTGATATGGGGATTGATATTTTTGGATTGAATTGTTCTACTGGGCCAATAGAAATGATGCCAAGCATACAGTGGTTAGATGAGCAAAACAATTTACCATTACTTGTAGTGCCAAATGCTGGGATGCCAGAAAATCAGGGTGGAAAGGCTGTTTACAAAATGTCGCCAGAAGAAATGGCAAAATCTCTTAAGGATTTCATCTCACAATATCCTAATGTGAAAATCAGAGGAGGGTGTTGCGGTACTAATCCTTCTCATAT